>DPMO01000074.1 GCA_003541445.1 Clostridiales bacterium
TACTGACCGTGAGCGTACCGGGGTGGTGGGCGGCCGCCGCTTCCGGCAGGCTCGTCGGGCTCTCCACGTCAGACGACTCCCGGTCGTTCTCCTGGGCTGTCGACCCTCCCGCAGAGCTCTACCTGGCCGCAGGTCCGTACAAGACCGCCGTCCTGACCACCGCCCGTGGGGTCACCCTCCGGACCTTCTTCTACCCCCTCGGCGCGGAGCACGCTGCCGCGTACCTGCGGGAGGCCGAGAGGATGCTCGACTTCTTCAGCGAGGCCTTCGGGCCCTACCCCTACCCGAACCTGACGCTGGTCGAGGTCAGCCGGTTCTACTTCGGCGGTCTTTCCGCGCGGAGCCTCGTCCTCCTCGACAAGACCTGGCTCCACGACCCCGAAACGGAGGCCGGCCCGAGAGAGCTCCTGGCCCACGAGATATCCCACCAGTGGTGGGGTGAGGTCGTCCCCGTCCGCGAAGACCCGGAGTGGTACCTCTGGGAGGGGCTGGCGACCTACAGCGAGGCCCTCTACGGCGAGGCACGGGACGGACCCGCGGAACTCGTCCGTCAAATGAGGGGGAAGGCGGAGTCCTTCAGGGCTGACGCCGTCCGGCACCCGGGGTGGTCCATCCGGGAGGCCAACGTCAGGACGGAGGACTGGCACGACAGGTTCATATACGAGAAGGGCGCCTGGGTGTTCCACATGCTGAGGTTCCTGCTCGGCGACGAGGCCTTCTCCGGGCTGGTCCGCTCCTTCGCCCTCGACTACGCCGGCAGGCAGCCGTCATCGGCCGACCTGGCCCGGCTCATCGCAGAGGCCGCCCGGAAGAATCCGAACCGGGCTTACCTTGAGAGCTACATCGCTCGGTGGGTGGACGGGACGGAGACGGTCGACTTCTGCCTCAAGGAGGTCGCCGCGGCCCGGCGGAGCGACGGTCGCGTCGTCCTGGAGTTCGTCCTCGAGGACGCCGGGGGCGGCTCCTTCCCGCAGGTCGAAGTGTGTGTCACCTGCCGGGACGGTTCGACCTTCACCTTCCTCACTACCGGGCCGGGGCGGCATTCGGTGCACCTCGCCGGCCTGCCGGCCCGCATCGAGATCGACCCGGACTTCAAGGTTCTCGACCTTCGACGCGGGAACAACCTGTACCACGGTGTCGGCGGTCTCTTCGTCTCCGAGGAGACGCTGCGCCGGGCGGGCCTGTGCCTCGCCGCCGGCCTGGCCCTGGCCGCCGCGGGGCTCCTTCGCCGGGTCCGCAGGCGCCGCGCCGGCCCGGTCACACCCCCGGTCGCCGCGCCCCGTTGACGGGCCGCAGTGGAACATGCTAACCTGAATGCGGCAGAACTTCGGGTTCCTTGAAACCCAAAAAGGAAATGGCACGTGGCAGAGTAGGTGTTTCCGCGTCAAGTGCCAGGGGATGGGAAGTCGCCCCTGGACGAAAGGCCGGTCCTGCGGTCTGCGATGGGACACCGCTTCCGCTGCCACATCAAAGACCTCCGTCTTCTGGTGTGGCCTGCCTGCGCCATGAGGAAGGAGGTGTTTTGTTTGGATAGCCGTACGAGGCGGCTCGCCTATCTCGGCCTTCTCATCGCCCTCTCCGTCGTGCTCACCCGGTTCGCCAGCGTCCGCATCGCCCTGCTCGGGGTGGAGGGCATCCGCATCGGCTTCGGCGGGTTCCCCATCATCATGGCCGGTGTCCTCTACGGCCCCCTGGCCGGAGCGGCCGTCGGCGCCATCGCCGACGTGGTCGGCTTCGCCATGTCACCCATGGGTCCCTACATGCCGCACTTCACCCTGACCTCGGCCCTCACCGGCGCGCTCCCGGCCCTCTTCATCTCCGCGGCCAGGACGAAGGCGGGCGCTCCGCCGAGCCTCGGCCTGCTCCTGGGGGCCATAACGTTCGGGCAGACGATAACCTCCGTTCTTCTGGTCCCCTATTTCCTCCAGAGCCTCTTCGGCATGCCCTGGCAGGTCATCCTCCCCCCTCGCCTCATCAGCCAGGCCGTGAGCATACCCGCCTATGCCCTTCTCCTTCACCTTCTCCTGAGGAGGGTGCCTGGGCTGGCTCCGCGGTGGGAGACGGCCGCGGCGGCCCGCGGGCCGTCAGATGCAGGCCGCTGACCTGACCCCGCCGTGCGGGCCCCGCAGCCGAGCGGGACGGCACGGAAGCGAGAAGGGAGGCCGGTCGGCCTCCCTTCTTCCCTCTCTCTCTTTCTCGGACCCGCGCGGACACGGGCCCTCGGGGCCTGCGCCTTTCGCGCGCGCGGGTCTCTCCGTCCCCGGACGTCCTCCCTAGGTCACGGCGCCGCCTCGGCCAGCGCTTCCCCGATGATTCCGATGGCTTCCTCGAGCTGCTCGTCGGTGATGACCAGCGGGCAGAGCACGCGCACGCAGTTGCCCCAGACGCCGGCCTTCAGCAGGAGGAGGCCCCTCTTCATGGCCGCGTTGACGACGGCCGTGGTCACCTCCGGAGCGGGCTCCTTGGTCATGGGGTCCTTGACGAACTCCATGGCGACCATGGCCCCCAGCCCCCGAACATCACCGATGAAGGGGTAAGTCTCCTGGAACCCGCGGAAGGCGTCGGTCAGACGCCGGCCGATGGCCTTGGACCGCTCGAGGAGACCCTCACGCTCGATCTGCTCGATGACGGCCAGGGCCGCCGCGCAGCCGACAGGGTTGCCCACGTAGGTGCCGCCGATGGTGCTGTCCTCGGGGCTGTCCATGACCTCCTGGCGCCCGACCACCCCGCTGAGCGGGATGCCGGCCGCGATGGACTTGGCCACCGGCATGAGGTCAGGCTCCACGTCGAACTGCTCACTGGCGAACATGGTCCCCGTCCGGCCGAACCCGGTCTGGACCTCGTCGAGGATGAGAAGGATGCCGTGCTTGGCACAGATCTCCTTGAGGCGCGGCAGGTACCCCTCCGGGGGAACGATGAAGCCGCCCTCACCCTGCACCGGCTCGGCGATGACCGCCGCCACCTCCCTGGCCGACACCGTGGTCGCGAAGAACCTCTCGAGAGCGTCGGCACAGGCCAGGTCGCAGTCGGGGTACTCGAGTCCGTAAGAACACCTGTAACAGTAAGCAAAGGGTATGCGGTAGACCTCCGGAGCGAACGGACCGAAGTCCTCCTTGTAGGGCTTCACCCGGCTGGTCAGGGTCATGGCCATGAGGGTGCGGCCGTGAAAGGCGCACTCGAAGGTGATGATGGCCTTGCGCTTGGTGTGCTTGCGGGCAATCTTGACCGCGTTCTCGACCGCCTCCGCCCCGGAGTTGAAGAACCCGCACTTCTTCGGGCTGGGCCCCGGAGCAAGGTCGGCCAGCTTCTCCGCGAGGTCGATGAGACACTGGTAGGGAACGATGCTGAAGTCGGTGTGGATGAACCGGGTGACCTGCTCCTGAATGGCCTTCACGACCCCGGGGGGGCAGTGGCCGACGTTCAGCACGCCCACCCCACCGGAGAAGTCGATGAAGCTGTTGCCGTCCACGTCGGTGAACACGGCACCCTCAGCCCTGTCGACGACGGCCGGGAGATAGAGAGTGAAGGCATCGGCGACGAACTTCTCTTTCTTTGCGATGAGCTCCCGCGACTTGGGACCCGGAATACCGGTTGTGACGCGTGCGAACTTACCCACTGGCCCAACTCCTCCCGCTGACACAGTAGACCGGCCCGGATGCGGGTCGGCAAACATAAGATTTCGCCGGAGGGCCGTGATAAACCTTCCGCCCGGACCGGACGGGGTCGCAACGGGCCCCTCACGGTTCCATGAGTTCGAGGCCCTGACTCACCTCGAGGCTCATCTCGCCGGCAAGGAGCTTGACCCGCACATGCCTGAGTCCCTCGGCCTCGTCCAGGCCGGGGAAATCGCTCCGGTAGTGGACCCCACGGCTTTCACGCCGGTAGCGGGCCGACCGCGTGATGGCCTCAGCGACGAGCAGGAGGTTCAGGACCTTCAGACCCTCGTAGACCTCCGTCCCGTCCGAGAGGTCGACGTTGAGCGGCAGGGCCCGCTTTATCTTGTTGATCTCCGACTGGGCGGCGTCCAGGCTGTCCCGGGAGCGGACGAGAGCGACGTGCCTCCACATCGCCTCGGCTATGCGGTGCCTCGCCTCGTGCGGCCTTATGGCCTCGGGGTCGTCCGCCTCGAGAAGAGCCGACACACCCTGGATCTTGGCCCGGCCCTGCCGCGCGAGCTCCGAGGCCGGCACACCCGCTCCGGCGCCTCGGCTCGTGAGAGAGGTCAGGACCAGGCTTCCCGCCCGCCTTCCCCTGACGACGGCTTCGGTCAGACCCATCCCACTGAGACGCGAGGCTCCGTGGGCGCCGGCGGCCACCTCGCCCGCGACGAGAAGCCCTGGAATCCTTGTCTGCCCGTGGTCGCCACAGATGACCCCGCCCATCGTGTGGTGGGCGGCGCAGGTCACGGGTAGGGCGCTGCCCCCCGAGGTGCGAGGCGAGCCCCCTCCAGGCAGGAGCCTTAGAGGCACATCCTCAGGGGCGGTCCCGTCCCGCCCCGGCCCGGAGGCCGACGCCGTCTCCTCGTAGATCAGCCTCGAGACCCTCGACGGGTCGGAACTCCCGTCGGCAAGACCCCTGAGGCCGACCTTGCCGGTTATGTCGCGCCCCCGGCCGTCCAGGAGCGTCCCGCGCGACATCTCGGCAGGTCCGAGGCAGGTGCACCGCCCCCGACCCCCAGGCTGGACGACGGCCAGCGGCCAGAACTGGACGAACTCCATGTCGGCCAAGGGCGCACCGGCCCGGAAGGCCAGGGCGACGCCGTCACCGGTGGCGCCGAGGGAGTTGTCGGTGTACCGGTAGATGCCTGAAGCGCCCCCGGTGGCCAGGATGACCCGGGACGACGCTATGACGAACCACCCGGCCTTCTCCCGGTCGAAGGCGAGGAGGCCCTCGACAGAGCCGTCACGTCCCAGCAGGGCCTCCCAGGCGAGCCCGGGCACCTTTGTCACCGTGTCCGGCAGAGCCTGCTCCAGGCAGTCCACAAGACTCCGGCCGGGGGCCGAGGCCCCCGGGAAGGCCCTGAAGCCGGTCGGCGTGTCCGACGTCTCGACCTCGTATCGGCTGAGGAAGGCCCTCACCGTCGGAGCATCCTCGACAAGGACCCTCACCGTGGAGCGTTGGGGGAGGTACGCGCCGCCGCGGATGATGTCGAGGTACATGTCCTCTGAAGCGTACTCCGGCCCGGGAGCCCGGAAATTCCCCCCGCTCATGGCCGATGCCCCAGACGACCCGCCGCCCGCCGCGTCGGTGAGGAGGACCACCTGGCGACCGCCCTCACCCACGGTCAGAGCCGCCGACAACCCGGCCAGGCCGGACCCGACGATGACTACCTCTGCCTCGAGAACGTCCATGCCCCGTACCTCCAAGCCGGGCCACATACGGCGGGTCGCGGACGCGGCAGCCGGCCGGGATAATGTATCCAATTCACGGGCCGGGCTTCTCCTCCAGGATAGGGAATCCTGCCTGTCGGTTCACGACACCGCCGGGAACCCCCCTAGAACTCGATGCCCCGGCGACCCGGGGTCCCCTGGGCGTAGTGGTGCTTGATGTCGAGGACCTCACTGACGAGGTCTGCCTCCTGGACGATGGCCGGCGGGGCGTACCTCCCGGTCAGGAGCACGTCGACCGAGGGGTGTCTCGAGGTCAGGGCCTCGAGGACCTCCTCGAGCGGAAGGAGACCGAAGTCGAGAGCCACGTTGATCTCGTCAAGGATGACCAGCGGGAACTCGCCGCCTGTCAGCACCTCCCGGGCCCGCTCAAGGCCCCGGCGGGCCAGCTCGAGGTCTTCGGGCCGGGGATTGTCCTTGTCCACGAAGCGGTCAAGGCCGTACTGCTCGACGACGAGCAGGCCGTCGAGGTACTTCCGCGCGGCCTTGAGCTCACCGTAGGTGTCACTGCCCTTCATGAACTGGATGACGAGGACCCTCGCCCCGTGTCCTATGGCCCGCAGGGCCTGGCCGAAGGCCGCGGTGGTCTTCCCCTTGCCGTTTCCGGTGAGGACCATGAGCAACCCTCGCTCTGGTCTGTCTGTCATCGCGGCACCCCCTGCCTCGTCGGCCTATTCTTCCCCTCGGGACCGCCTCCTCCCTCCGGACCCGGGTCGGTGCCCGCCGGGCCCGGGCCCGCGCCCCGGGCGGCCACCCGCCCCGGCCGGCCGGTCCGAGGGCCTCCCCGGGAGACCCGGAAGACCAGGACATGGTCTGGAGAGAGGAGAAGAAGGCCGAAGGCGACGTCTACGTCCGCTCACGGGGGAGGCGGAGGTCCTTGAACCTTGTCTTGGTGGAGTACGCCCTCTGGGTGATGACCGGGCTCTGGGCGACCCTGTTCGTCGGGCACTCCCTCGTCCAGGGTCTCGGCGTGCTTCTCCTGGTCCTGGCCATACTGAGGGCCTTCACGGAGAAGGAGGAGACGCCGCCCTGACGGCGGGGGCTGATTGAGCCTTCCGACCCGCGACCCCGCGACGGCTAGCCGGTTCTGTGGAGGTCGCGCACTTTCTCGACCAGGACGGGGTCGAGGGAGTGGCGGCTCTTCTCCGCCTCACGCTCGAGGGACCTCACCGTCGCCTCGTCCAGACACGCCCTCACCGTGGAGGCCTGGGTGCTGATGAAGTCCTCATCCTTGGAGTGCACCTTGGCCCAGGCGTCGAGCGCCCCCCGCGGGTCGCCCCGTCTCGCCAGAGCCAGCCCGAGGACGAAGAGAGCCCGGGGATGACCCGGGGCGGCGATGACCGCCTGCCGGCCGTAGTCGACGGCCTGTCCGAAGTCCCCCTTTCTTATGTGAAGCTCCCCCAGGCTGGCCAGGACGTCCGGGTTGTCCTTATGGGCCTCCAGGACAGCCTCCCACTGCTCGATGGCCTCATCGAGACGCCCTTCCTGGGCATGGACGGCGGCGAGGCTGACGCGGGCCTTGACGTGGTCGGGGTTGAGCTCCAGGACCTTCTTCCACTCGCGGACGGCTTCGGCGACACGGCCCTGGCGGAGGTAGGCCACGCCCAGGTTGTGGTGTGCGTCCGCGTAGCCGGGAGCCACGTCAAGGGCCTTCCTCCAGGTCTTGACCGCCTCGTCGAGGTCCCCCTTCACCAGATAGGCCTCACCGAGGTTCATGTAGAGCTCGGGGTCCCGGTCGTCCAGTTCGAGGGCCCTCTGGTAGGCGGAGACGGCCTCGTCGACCCGCCCCAGCTTCATGAGGGCTATCCCCATGTTGAGTTCCACGCTGGAGCTCTTGGAGCCCAGCCGCACGGCCTCCCGACACTCGGTGACGGCCTCCTCGAACTTTCCGGTGTCCAGGTAGGCCGCCCCGAGGTTCTGCCGTATCCGCGCGTCGTCGGGGGCGATATCGCGGGCCTTCTCCCAGCACGCGACGGCCGCGTCCGGCCGACCGCGGATGAGGTAGACCTCTGCGAGGTGGAGATACGCCAGGGGCGGGTTCGTGTCAGGGCTGATCTCGATGCTCTTCTTGAGCTCGTGGATGGCCGCGTCCCACATCCCCTTGAGCGCGTAGACCTTGCCCAGGAAGTAGTGTGAAGCAGAGTGGTTGGGGTTGGCCTTGATGACCTCTTTCCACCGGGCGATGGCCCGGTCGTACTCTCTCATCTCGGCCAACGCGACACCTGACAGGTGCAGGGCTTCGATGTCCCGGCGGTTCAGGTCGTGGGCGTGGCTGAAGGCCTCGGCGGCCTCCTTGTAGCGGCCGAGCTCCAGCAGAGCTACACCCATGTCGTGGTAGGCCGCCCAGTTCCGCGGCTCGCGCCGGATCACCTCGGTGCAGGTGGCGACGAGCTTCTCGAGCCGGGCCACCTTGTCGCCGTTCGTGCTGTCCTTCATCACTCGGACCCTCCCGGGGGCTTCTGGCCGCCCGGCCGGTCCGCCCGACCAAGCGCCAGGCCACACTTCGCTGGTCCCGAGAGGAAAACCTGCCTTGGCGTCAACCCTCCTCCCGTTCGCGTCCCCCGGCCGGAGCGGGGAACGGGACGTACTGCACGGAAGGCCGCCGCTGTGGCGGCTGCGGGAAGAGTTCCATCAACCTGTAGACCTGCCTGGGCATCTCCTTGGAGACGGGTAGCCCGAAACCCTGTAGCTGCTCGAAGGTTATCGGGTAGTCGTGCGTCCACCGGCCCTCCGTGAGGACCTCCGCCAGCCGGCGGGCCGCCTCAGGCTCGAGCTTGGGCCTCAGGATGTCCTCGATGACCTCCTTGACCTGCCGCACGGCCTTCTCGGCGATGTCGGCGAGGATGAGGGTCTGGTCGTCCAGGCGATTCGGGTCCTTCCTGGCCACCGCGGCCAGGATGGAAGCCGCCGGGAAGGAGCCTATCTGGGGGTCGACCGGGCCGAGGACGGCGTTCTCGTCCATGACGATCTCGTCTGCGGCCAAGGCCAGCATGGTGCCGCCGGACAGCGCGTAGTGGGGGACGAAGACGGTGGTGCGGGCCGGGTGGTTCTTGATGGCCCTGGCGATCTGCTCGGCGGCGAGGACGAGGCCCCCGGGCGTATGGACGATCAGGTCGAGGGGCGTCTCGTCGGGCGTCATCCGGATGGCCCGCAAGACCTGCTCCGAGTCCTCGATGGTGATGTGCCGGGAGAAGAGGAACCCGAGGAAGCTCAGGGACTCCTGCCGGTGGACGAGCAGCACGACGCGCGAGCCCCTGGCCGCCTGGAGGTCGCGGATGGTGGCCACCCGGGCCATCTCGACCCTGCGCTGGCGCAACCAGGGAAGGAGGAGGGTGAGGGCGAGAAAGGCGATCCACAGCAGCGAGCTCAGAGCCGCCGTCATCTCCGGCCTCCCGGGTGGGCGTCTCGGGCAGGGAGGGCCGGGGCCCGCCACCCCGCCTCCGCTCCTAGTCTGGGACGGGGGCCGGAGGTCTATCCGCCCGGGGCCCCTCCCTTCCTCCCGGGGTCCAGCGGGCGGCCGGTCTCGCGCTCAAGGACCTCGTACAGGCGCCGGGTGAACTCGGGACGAGGGGAAAGGTCCTCCGAGCGCTCGAGCGCGTTCACCGCCCGGGCGAGCTCGACGAGGCGCCGCCGACAGTGGGGACAGGCCCGGATATGCGCTTCGACGGCTCGCTCCTGCTCCGCCGTCACCCCGCCGTCGAGATAGGCCTGCAGCCAGTTGTAGACCTCAGCGCACTCCATCCGCCTTTCCGTCCTCCCGTTGTCCCGACCAGGCGCCGGTCCGCTTCTTCACAAGCTATCACTCAACCGCGCGCGGAGCATCTCCCTGGCGCGGAAGAGACGCGTCTTGACGGTTCCCAAGGGAATTCCCAGCACTTCGGCTATCTCCTCGTAGCTGAGGTCCTCTATGTGACGCAGGACGGTGACCACCCGGTACCTTTCGGGCAGGCTGTCGATGGCCCGCTGGATGTCGACACCGAGGGCCTCGGAGAGGGCCTCCTCCTCGGGGAGACTGGTGCTGTCGGCAATCTCGCGGGCGACGTCCATGTCGGCGTTGACCGGGGCGTCCAAGGAGACGGTGGGCAGGCGCCGCCGCCGCAGGCGGTCCAGACAGAGGTTCGAGGCTATCTTGTAGATCCACGGCGAGAACCGGTCTCCCTTGAAGCTGTCAATGGCCCTGAAGACGTTGAGGAAGGCCTCCTGGGTTATGTCCTCGGCCTCCTCCCGGTCGTGCAGCATCCGGTAGGCCATGTTGAAGATGCGTGTCTGGTAGCGGTCGACAAGCTCCCTGAAGGCATCGGCGTGTCCCCGCTGACAGCGCTCGACAAGGCGCAGATCGATTGCGTCCTGCTCGGGGCTATGGACCAACAGGCTCCGCCTCTCCCCTACTAACGAAGCCCCCTGCGTCGTGTTCCGAGGTCCGCCTCAGGCCGCAGCCCGCCGGTCCGAGTCAGCCCCGTCCGAGGATGAGGAAGACGCCGACCACGACGAAGAACACCCCGGCGCCGAGGCGGACATAGCGCAGCGGCACGACTTCGGTGATGGCCGTCCCCAGCACCACGCCGAGGAGGGTCGAGGCCGCCAGGGCGAGGGCCGCCCCGGCGAAGACAGATACCGGGGCCCTGGACTGGGCGGCGAGGAGCATCGTCGTGAGCTGGGTCTTGTCCCCGAGCTCGGCGACGAAGATGAGAGCGAAAGTCGTCAGGAGAACCTTGAGGTTCATGGTCTACCCCTCCGCTTCCGACCTCCCGTCCGCAGGCCGGGCGCCCGGCGCCGCAGGCCGCGCTCCCGGCGGGTCCGTCGCCGTGCTGGAGCGGACCTGGGCGCCAGGGTCAGGTGGAGCCTTCCGTCGGGACCGATGAGGACTTCCTCGGTGTCGCGGAGCCGGACCCCCTGACACCTGAGCCGCCGCCTCAGCTCCGCCGCCGACAGGCCGGCCTCCCGAAGCCCGTCCTCGACGGGCCTGCCCATCAAGGCCACCACCGTGGAGGACTCACGGCCCAGGTAGCGCGGTGTGACCGGAGTGACCTCGGGACGCGGTAGGGCCGAGAGCATGCCGTCCGTCTCGAGCAGGGCCAGCTCGACGTCTGCCGGGTCCAGGAAACCCTTCTCCCGCAGACGCTCACGGAGCTCCTCCTCGGTCATCTTGGCCCTGCGCAGGTTGTGCTTGAGGACGCGCCCCCCTTCGACCAGAGGTAGCGGTTTTCCTTCGAGCAGCTCCGCGGCCCGCCGGCTCCGCAGGACGGTGTAGGCCAAGCCTATCTGGAGCGAGGCGAGGGTCAGGATGGCGACGACGGCGGGAAGGACGGGCACTTCCGGGTCGGCGAGAGGGGCTCCGACAATCTCGGCGATGGCGAGGACGACCACGAAGTCGAGGGGTTCCAGGTCGCCGAGAGTGCGCTTCCCCATGAGGCGGAAGACCGTGAGACTGAGAGCGAAGAACCCTGCCGTCTTGGCCGCGACAAGAAGGTAGTCAGCGAAGGCCACGGTCCTAGCCTGGAGGCCAGGTCGGCACCTCCGGCCCGGGAGGTCGGCCGGGGGGTTGGACCGCGGCCCCTTCAGGCACAGGACGCGGCGCGGTCGTGGTCTTCCCCTCGAGCAGGTCGACGAGGTAGTGGTCGAGGGCGTCGCCGAGGTCCGGGCGGCCGATCTCCTCGAGTTCGTAGCTGACCCTCACAGAGGGTTTGTCCAGGCGGATGACCCGGCGCAGGTCGACGGGTGTGGCGATGATGACCAGGTCGGCCGGAGTGGCGGCCACGGTCGCCTCGAGGTCCTTCATCTGCGACGGTCCGTAGCCCATGGCCGGGAGGAGGGTGCCTACCTCGTAGCGGGAGTAGGTGTCCCGGATGCTCCCCACCGCGTAGGGCCTCGGGTCGACCAGTTCGACGGCCCCGAACTTCCGCGCCGCGATGACCCCGGCCCCGTAGGTCATGCCGCCGTGGGTGAGGGTCGGCCCGTCCTCGATGACCAGCACGCGCCGGCCCCGGACGGCCCCAGGGTCCTCGACCGTGATGGGCGAGGCCGCCTCGATGACCATCGCGCGCGGGTTCACCCGGTGGGCCGCCTTGCGCACGCTCTCGACCCCCTCGGGGCGGGCCGTGTCGACCTTGTTGATGACGACCACGTCGGCCATGCGCAGGTTCGCCTCACCGGGGTGGTAGGCCGTCTCGTGGCCGGGGCGGTGGGGGTCGACGAGGACGAGGTGGAGGTCCGGCCTGTAGAAGGGGAAGTCGTTGTTCCCCCCGTCCCAGAGGATGACGTCGGCCTCTTCGGCCGCCCGCTCGAGGATGGCCGCGTAGTCCACGCCCGCGTACACGACCACACCGCGCCTGATGTGGGGCTCGTACTCCTCCCGCTCCTCGATGGTCGTGTTGTGGCGGTCGAGGTCCTCGTACGTGGCGAAGCGCTGGACGGCCTGGGTCCGGAGGTCGCCGTAGGGCATCGGGTGCCTGACGACGACCACTCCGACGCCCCGCTCGCGCAGGAGGTCCACGAGCCGCCGGGTCGTCTGGCTCTTGCCGACCCCGGTCCTGACGGCGGTGACAGCGACCACCGGCCGCGGGGCCCGGAGCATGGTCGTTTCCGGCCCGAGAATCCAGAAGTCGAGCCCGTTCGCCAGGCAGAGGGAGGCCGTGTGCATCACGTGGGCGTGGGAGACATCGCTGTAGGCGAAGACGGCGCGCTCGACCCCGCGCTCGCGGGCGAGAGCGGGGAGGTCCTCTTCGGGGACGATCGGGATGCCCCGGGGGTACTGGGGCCCGGCCAGCTCCGGCGGGTACGCCCGTCCGGCGATATCCGGAATCTGTGTGGCCGTGAAGGCGACGACCTCGAAGTCGGGGTTGCCCCGGAAGAAGACGTTGAAGTTGTGGAAGTCCCGCCCGGCGGCCCCCATGATGACGATCCGTGTCGGCCTTTGTCTAGCCAATCCGCCCGCCTCCGGGGGGTAGTATTGGCTGGGCCCTTGAAGACCTATACCGACCCCGGGGGCCCCGGGCGGCCGTCGCCCGCCTCACGGCGCAGTCGAGCGAGCCTCTCCTCCCTCTCAGGGTGGCGCTCCAGAACGCCCCGCAGGTCCGGGCAGGGGCCATCGGGACAGCAGGCACACGAGTCGAGCCCCTTGTCCCGGGCGCACCTCCAAATCTCGCAGTGGGAAAGGAGAACTCCGTCCACCCGACAGCCCCAACACCGGGCCTCTTCGGGGTCGAGGGAGCGTCCGACAGCCTTCGACCAGGCCCTGGCCGCGGCCTCGAGAGCGTCCCTGTCCCGTCGCAGGGTGGCCGACCTCACACGACACTCCCCGCAGTCGTTCCCGCAGTAGGCGATGAGCCTGTCGTCAGAGGACGACACGGCCTTCGCCTCCTTTCCGCCAGGGTTCCCTCGCCGGCACTCTCCCGTGCCCGAGGGCGCTCCTCACTCCAAGAGCGGAGCCAAGACGTCGGCCAGCGTCGGCCGCCCAATCTCCTGGAGTTCGTAGCGGACCCGGACGGCCGGCTTGGAGAGCTCGATCACGCGGCGGAGGTCGATGGGCGTCCCGATGACGACCACGTCGGCCGGGGTCTTGGCGATGGTCTCCGCGAGCTCACTCATCTGCGAGGACCCGTAGCCCATGGCGGGCAGGAGCGGGCCGATGTGCGGGTACTTCCGGAAGGTCTCCGCGATGGACCCGACGGCGTAGGGGCGCGGGTCGACGAGTTCGGCCCCGTGCCGGCGGGCGGCGATGGTCCCGGCGCCGTAGGGCATCTCCCCGTGGGTGAGGGTGGGACCGTCCTCCACGACGAGGACCTTACGGCCCCTCAGGCTCTCACCGTCGCCGGAGAGGGTCACCGGTGAGGCGGCCTCGATGACGACCGCCTCCGGGTTCGCGGCGGCGATGCTCTGCCGGACGGCGGCGACATCCTCGGGACGGGCCGTGTCGACCTTGTTGATGACGACGACGTCGGCCAGGCGCAGGTTCGTCTCCCCGGGGTGGTAGGCCGTCTCGTGGCCGGGGCGGTGGGGGTCGGCCACAGTTATGTAAACGTCAGGACGGTAGAAGGCCACATCGTTGTTCCCGCCGTCCCAGAGAATCACATCGGCCTCCTCCTCGGCCTGGCGGAGGATGGCCTCGTAGTCGACACCGGCGTAGACGACGCTCCCCCGGTCGAGGTGTGGCTCGTACTCCTCGCGCTCCTCGATGGTGCACTCGTGCCGGTCGAGGTCCTCGTAGGTGGCGAAACGCTGGACGGTCTGCCTGACCAGGTCGCCGTAGGGCATGGGGTGCCTGACGACGGCGACCTTCTTACCGGCGTCCTTGAGGACCTCGCTCACGCGCCGGGTCGTCTGGCTCTTACCGGACCCGGTCCGGACGGCGCACACGGCCACGACCGGCTTTTTCGACTCGAGCATCGTCGCCTGCGGGCCCTGGAGGACGAAGTCGGCTCCGGCGGCCAGGACCGTGGAGGCCTTGTGCATGACATACTCGTGGGACACGTCGCTGTAGGCGAAGACCACCTGGTCGACCCCCAGGTCCCTGATGAGCCGGGGCAGCTGGTCTTCGGAGTGGATGGGAATCCCTTCGGGATAGAGCTCACCGGCGAGCTCGGCGGGGTAGACCCGCCCCTCGATGTTCGGTATCTGCGTGGCGGTGAAGGCCACCACCTCGAAGGCGGGGTTGGTGCGGAAAAAGACGTTGAAGTTGTGGAAGTC
>DPMO01000212.1 GCA_003541445.1 Clostridiales bacterium
AAGCTGCACACGCAGAGCGCGGCAAGAGAGAGGACGACCGAGGCCACCGCCAGGGTGGCGGAAGAACCCCACCCCGGCCGTAGCATGTTCTTGACGGTGACGGTTGTGTTCTTCAAAGCGAGGGACCTCCGCAACTCCGGCCACCCCCGCGCGCCGCTCCGGCCGCAGGGGTGTCCCCGGTGGTCTCCGCGCCGGAGACCCACCCCATATCCCTGGATATCGCCAGGGCTGTAGCCACCACCGCGCCGGCGTACCGTTCAACCTCGGCCGCGGAAAGGGACGGGACGATCAGGGTGATGCTCACGGCAGCGATGACCTCGGAATTGTGATCGCGGACGGGTGCGGATACGCAGTGGACGAGCGGCTCGTGCTCGGCCATGTCGACGGCGTAGCCGCGCTCGCGCACCCGCTCGAGTTCTGACATCAGGTCGGAGACGGAGACTATGGTTTCCGGGGTGTAGCGCTTCAGCCCCCGGGTGGCCGCCATCTCGCGGACCGAAGACGCGGGCTGGAAGGCGAGCAGGGCTTTCCCCAACCCGGTGCAGTGCGCCGGCGCCCGTCGGCCCACCTGGGAGTAGATGCGCACGGGCGTGTCACCCTCGATCTTGTCGATGTAGACCACTTCACCCGCATCCAGAATGCCGAGATGCACGGTGCAACCGGTGTCACGGCGGAGCCTCTCCAGGTGGGGACGGGCCTGCGTCCGCAACTCCAGGCTGTTGAGCACCACCGCCCCCAACTCGAGGAGCTTCAGACCGAGACTGTACGCGCCGTTTGTGGGGTTCCGACGCAGGAAACCGGCCTTCTCGAGGGTGAGCGCAAGGCGGTGGACCGTGCTCTTGTGCAGTCCCATGCGTTCGGCCATCTGGGCCAAGGTCAGCTCGGCCCGGTCCTGTGCGAAGACGCGCAACAGTTCCAGGGCCCTTTCCACCGCGACCACCCGGTAATACTCGTACTTGGCTCTCCGTTGGCGCACAGGAAATCTGCTCCCAGGAAACGTGCCTTTGTCTCGCTAGGTAGGACGGCCGTCTAGTGTTTGGCCTGAGCCGCCTTCGCCGCGGGACCGCCTGCGCCCTTCCGCGGCGGTCCCGCGGGGTGAAATGTACATCTTGCATAACGAGACATCCAACAAATCACCGCGGCCCGCCGCGTGTTCCGCACCGGAGCATAGGAACGGCATGGTCCCCGAGGAGAAACCTCAGGAAAGGCGGAGAGAGAAGCAGAGGCTGGAGAAGAGGGAGGAAGGAAAGTGAAGGAGGAGAGGAGCTCACCCGGGCGGCTCGAGTTCGGGCGTGTCCATGGCTCGGAGCAGGGCCTGGACGAACCGGTAGTTCCGGGCCATGGCCCCGGGGTCCATCTTGTCGACGGTGTCCGACGGCCGGTGCCAGTGCGGGGCCGTCCCCTCAGGGGTGAGGCCGATGAGGGTGATGGCCGGGACCCCGGCCAGGATGGCGTCGGACATCTCCGTCACCCCGCCGCTGAGGTGCGCGGGGCGCGCGCCCAGCTCCGGGTTCTCGGCGGCCACCCGGGCGGCCAGCCGGCGGAGCCCCGGGTCGCTCGAGAGCGGGAGGACGAAACCCTCCTTCACGGCCCAGGCCGGCCCGTCGCAGCCGAGCATCTCGAAGGCCACCGCCTTCGGGTTGGGCATCCGCCCCCGGTGGGCGGCGAAGAAGGCCTTGGCCCCTTCGTGGACCGCCTCCTCACACCCCGAGCACAGACACCACACCCTGGACCACGAGAGAGGCCTGGAGGCCAGCTCGCCGGCCAGCGTGAGGACCAGGCCCGCCCCGGTCGCGTTGTCGTTGGCCCCCATGGTGGAGGGACTGGCCTCGGCCTCGAGGCAGAGGGCGATGAGGAGGACGGCCGACACGGCGGCCGCCCCCGACGCCGGCCAGGCCCAGTTCCAGCCGAAGACGGCCCCGCCGAGATAGGCGAGGGGCTGAAGGACGAACGAGGCGAAGGCTAGGACCGAGAAGGCGCGGTAGGCCTTCATCCATCCGGCGGACCTGAAGATGAGCGGGGTGCGTTGGGTGTCGACATGTCCGATGAGGACGATGTCACGCCGGACGGCCTGCGAGGGTTCGACGACGGCGAAGACGTTGCGGCTCGGTCTCTTCGGCAGGAGGGCGTGGAGCGGGTTGGGCCGCAGGGTGAGCTCTCGGACCTCACAGAACAGGAAGAAAGCCGCCATAGCCGCCGCGGCGTAGGCCGTCAGAGGAAAGGCCACCGGGTAGAGGGCGAAAGCCAGGAGGAACCCCGCCGCCGCGGGAAGGTGCGGTCTGAAGACAGAACCCGTGCTCACGAAGGAGTCCGTCCTCGGCCTCAGCCCCGCCTCCCGGAGGACCCGTTCACAGTAGTCGAGGGCCCGCGCCTCGCCTTCGGAGGTCGGAAGGCGGGCCCCGATATCCCCGGCCAGCACCTTGATGTGCCCCAGCCACGTCTCGACACTGCTCTCGACCTCGGCGTCCCCGGTGGGCGCCGGAGAGGCGCCGCCCGCGGCTCCGCTCCTGTCCTCGTCCATGCGCCGGTCCCCCCGTCCTCGGAGTCCACACCGGCGACATATTTCACCAGGTGGGATGTGTTCTCCTTGGAACCCGTTCCCGTGGGGGCGCTGCCGGCGCCGGGAGGACTGCCGGCGGCCGCCGACTAAAGAAGCAGACCGATGCGGAGAAGTGGTCACCTGCGGTGAGGCCGAAGGACTGACAGCGACTCGACCGGAGCAGAGAGAGGAGGAAGACGGTGCACATCCTGAAGACCCTGGGCAAGCTCCTGGTCGGGGTCATCGCGGCTCTGGTGCTGGCCGTCTCGGCCCTGGCCGTCGCCCGCTGGGGGCTCGACCTCTACGCCCGCAGACAGGTCTCGGGGACCCTGACCTTCGAGCCGGCGGCTCTGCCCGCGACCGATTACCAGGTCGGTCCGTTCATCGTGACCTGGGACGACGGCGACGGGGGATGGCTCCGGATCGTCCACAGCGACGCCCCCGGGAAGGTCCTCTGGGCCACCCTTCCCGGCCGGTCGTTCATCGCCGCCGCCCGGGGCGTGGAGACCGTCACCGAATCGAGGGGCCACTTCACCGTCAAGGATTCCCTCCGAGAGGTCCTCGCCCACCAGACCATCGACAGCATCACCTTCCCGTTCGGAGAGACCGGCGCCGGTCCGAGCGACAGCCTGGTCATCCGGGGCCGCCTACAGGCCGGCCCCGGAGGGGCCGACCGGCCGCCGAACACCGCCTATACCCTGACCTTCACCGCCGTGGACGAGAACCAGCTGGCCTTCGAGCTGGAAATCCACAACGATGCCGTGAACCGTACCTTCCTCACCTACGC
The DNA here is from genome assembly GCA_003541445.1 of Clostridiales bacterium. Lineage (GTDB taxonomy): Bacteria > Bacillota > Sulfobacillia > UBA995 > UBA9673 > UBA9673. Next base: position 3,327 of record DPMO01000212.1, read on the forward strand.
TTCAGACCCCGACGAACGGTTCTTCGGGTTCGGCGAGCAGTTCACCCACCTCGACATGAAGGGGCGCTGGCTCCCCATCTTCGTCACGGAGCAGGGCATAGGACGCGGAGCCCAGCCGATAACCCTCGGCGCCGACCTCACC
>DPMO01000203.1 GCA_003541445.1 Clostridiales bacterium
TCATGGCCAGTTCGTGGGCCGGCAGGCCCACAAGGCGGAACGGGGCCAGGATGCTCTCGAGGCCGTCGGTCAACGACACCGGCGACGTGGTGAGGGTGAGGAGGGAGGCCATGACAAGGAGCAGGAGCAGCCTGGCAACCATGAACAGGCCCATCCTCAAGCCCTCCCAGGAGGCCACGAGGGGCCCGAGGGTGAACATGGTCCGGCCCGGGGTCAGGAAGAGCTGGAGCGTGAAGGTGAGCACAAGAAGGATAAGGACCGGCCGGAGACCGCGGAGAAGCATCCTCGCCGGGACACGGGCGAGGTGAACGGCAAGGACGGTGAAGGCCGTCAGCGTGGCGTAGGCGGCGGCGTTCGTCGCGGCGAACAGGACGACCATGAAGACCCCCACGATGGTTATCTTCGTCCTGGGGTCGAGCCGGTGCACCACCGAGGAGCCGGAGAGGTACTGGCCGATGGTGATGTCTCTAAACATGGACAAGCCCGGCGTCACCCTCCCGTCCGGAACCGGCGCGGCGCGGCCTGCCCGCCCTGATCCACTGGTCGATCTCCTCGGCCGCCTCCCTCGGACTCAACCGGGAGACGTCGACCTGCGCCCCCCTGGCGGCCAACGCGTGCATCAAGGCCACGACGGGCGGTGCGTCGAGTCCCAGGCGGCGCAGACTCTCCGGGTCCCGGAAGACCTCACGGGTCGGACCGTCCAGGATGAGGCGTCCCTGGTCGAGGATGATGACCCTGTCCACGAGAGCGGCGAGGTCTTCCATGTTGTGGGACACGACCACCAGGGTGAGCCCCCACCTCCGGTGCAGTCTGGAAAGTGTCTCGAGTAGTTCGAGCCGCCCGCGGGGGTCCAGGCCCGCCGTCGGTTCGTCGAGGACGAGGGTGGCGGGTCTCATGGCCAGGACCCCGGCGATGGCCACCCGCCGCATCTGGCCCCCCGAAAGGCTGAAGGGGGACCTCCGCCCGAGAGCCTCGGCCTCGTCCTCGGGGACACCGACCATCCTCAGGGCGACGGTCACGCGGCGCCGGACCTCCTCCTCGGACAGGCCGAGGTTGCGCGGGCCGAAGGCGACGTCGTCATAGACGCTCTCCTCGAAGAGTTGGTGTTCGGGAAACTGGAAGATGAGGCCGACCTTCCGCCTGACCTTGTGCAGGTCTGTGGTCCTCGGGCCTTCCTTCTCCCGGGGCCAGAGGTCCTCTCCGTCGACGAGCACCCGGCCCGACGTGGGCCTGAGAAGACCGTTGAAGTGCTGGATGAGGGTCGACTTGCCGGAGCCCGTCGGGCCCATGATGCCGACCGTCTCACCGTCGTCTATGCGCAGGCTGACCCTGTCGACGGCGACGACGGCGCGCTCGGTCCCAGGCATGTAGACATGGGTGAGGTCGACCGTTTCTATGGACATAAGAAGTCCACCATGGCCTCCAGGGTGAGGACGGACGGAGGGATGCGGTGGCCGGCCTCTTCCAGGAGGCGGCGGACACCGACGATCTGCGGTACCCCGAGCCCGATGCCCTCCAGGAAGTCCACCTCGCTGAAGACTTCCTCCGGACGTCCGTCCATGACGATGCGTCCCCGGTCGAGGACCACGACGCGGTCGGCCAGGGCCGCTTCCTCCATGAAATGGGTGATGAGGACGACGGTGAGGCCTTCGTCCCGGTTGAGGCGCCGTACGGTCTGGAGGACCTCGCGCCGCCCCCTGGGGTCGAGCATGGCCGTCGCCTCATCGAGGACCAGGCAGGCGGGTCTCATGGCCAGCGCGCCGGCGATGGCCACCCGCTGCTTCTGGCCTCCGGACAGGAGATGCGGGGCGTGGCGGGCGTAGTCCTGCATCCTGACGAGGGCAAGGGCTTCGTCCACCCTCCGCCGGATCTCCTCGGGTGGGACCGCGAGGTTCTCCGGGCCGAAGGCCACGTCCTCCTCGACCACCGTGGCCACGATCTGGTTGTCGGGGTTCTGGAAGACCATTCCCACCGTCTGCCTGATGGACCAGTGATGGTCAGGGTCGCGGGTGTCGAGACCGTTGACGGTCACGCGGCCCTCGGTGGGAAGCAGGAGAGCGTTCAGGTGCCGGGCGAGGGTGGACTTGCCTGAACCGTTGGGCCCGATGACGGCGACGAACTCCCCCCGTGAGATGCGAAGGCTCACGCCCTCGAGGGCGGTGACTTCCTGCTCCGTCCCCGCTCCGTAGCGATGCCCGAGACCACTGGTCACGATGAGATCGTCAGGCGGCAAGTTGCGAGGTTCCTCCCCCAGGGCTCCGGAGGCGCGGCCGGCGCCAGGCCGGACCAGGGCGACGCGGAGCCGTCGGCACCCACCCGTCGGCCGCACGCTCTCTCTGTGCGGGGAATTCTCAGCGCACCAGCTCCAGGAGGGCGATGGGCGCCCCGTCACCCCTGCGGTTGTCGAGCTTGACGATACGGGTGTACCCTCCGGACCTGTCGGCGTAGCGGGGCCCTATCTCGTCGAAGAGTCTCTTCAGGACGTCCTCGTCGAGGATGAAGGCCGCCGCCTGCCTCCGCGCGTGCAGGTCACCCCTCTTGGCCAGGGTGATGAGCTGCTCGGCGATAGGCCGACACTCCCTGGCCTTGGCTTCCGTCGTCTCTATCCGTTCGTGGGCGAAGAGGGCCGTCACAAGGTTCCTGAAGAGAGCCCGGCGATGGCCTCTGGTCCGCCCGAGCTTAGCTTGTCCCATAGGCTTTGCGTCCTCCTATTGAACACCGGACCGCGACGGGCCGGCGGGCCGGCCTACTCCTCAGGCTCGGCCAGGCTGAGATCGAGTTCGGCCAGCTTGGCCTTTACTTCCTCCAGTGATTTCTTGCCGAGGTTCCGGACCTTCATCATCTCGGCCTCGGTCTTGGAGATGAGTTCACCGACCGTGTTTATGCCGGCCCGCTTGAGGCAGTTGAAGGACCTCACCGAGAGTTCCAGCTCCTCGACAGGCATATCGAGGATGCGGTCCCGCTCCTCCTCACCGGCGTCGGCCAGGAGCTCCACCCCCTGACCCTGCTCGGTGAGCTCGGTGAAGAGGAGCAGGTGTTCGGTCAGGATCCGGGCCCCCAGGCTCACGGCTTCCTCCGGGGCCATGGTGGCGTTGGTCCAGACCTCGAGGGAGAGCTTGTCGTAGTCGGTGATTTGCCCCACCCGGGTGTCCTCGACGGTGAAGTTCACGCGCCGCACAGGCGAGAAGATGGAGTCGACCGGGATCACCCCGATGGGCTGCTCCGGCCACTTGTTCCGTTCGGCCGGGGCGTAGCCACGCCCGCGCTCGACGGTCATCTCCATGTAGAGCCGGCCGTCCTTGTCGAGCGTCGCGATGTGGAGGTCGGAGTTGAGGATCTCGATGTCCGCCCCGGCGATGATGTCACCGGCCTTGACCTCCTGCTCCCCTTCGGCTTCCACCCGCAGGATGCGCAGGTCGTCGGGGCCGTGCATCTTGATGCAGAGCTGCTTGAGAGCCAGGATGATGTCTGTCGTGTCCTCCAGCACACCCGGGATGGTCGAGAACTCGTGCAGCACCCCGTCTATCTTCACCGTCGTCACCGCGGCTCCAGGCAGCGAGGAGAGGAGGACCCGCCTGAGCGAGTTGCCCAGAGTCGTCCCGTAGCCGCGCTCGAGAGGCTCGACCTCGAACCGGGCGTAGGTGTTGTCCTCGGAGCGGTCGACACACACGATCCTCGGCTTCTCGATAGTCAGCATCAAACCGCCTCCTTGAGACGATGAACCTCTCCGTCAACGCCGGGCCGGGGGCCGGACGAAACGTCACCCTCCGGCCGCGGCATGGTCCGTCCCTCAACGAGAGTAGAACTCGATGATGAGGCGTTCCTGGACGGGAACGTCGATTTCTTCCCTCTTGGGAAGCCTCAGGACCTTGCCCTTCATCTTCTCGTGGTCGACCTCGAGCCAGTCCGGAACACCGCGCTGGGCGCCCAGGCCGGCCAGTTCCTTGAGCCTGGGCAGGTTGCGGCTCTTCTCGTGGACCGCGACCTCGTCGCCTTCGCGGACCTGGAACGAGGGGATGTTCACCCGACGACCGTTCACCATGAAGTGGCCGTGGCGGACGAGCTGCCTCGCCTCAGCCCGCGAGCTCGCCAGCCCCATGCGGTAAACGACGTTGTCCAGTCGTCTCTCGAGAAGCTGCAGCAGCACCTCACCGCTGACACCCCTGGCTCGGGTGGCACGCCGGTAATAGGTGCGGAACTGCCGTTCGAGCACCCCGTAGATGCGCCGGGCCTTCTGCTTCTCGCGGAGCTGGATGCCGTACTCGGTCGGCTTCCGGCGGAAGCGGGCCCTGTGGCCCGGAGCTTCAGGCCGGTGCTCGAAGACGCACTTCGCACTGTAGCACTTCTCGCCCTTCAGGTAGAGCTTCATGCCCTCCCGCCGGCAGAGCCGGCAGACCGGGCCGGTGTATCTAGCCATGGTCTTTCGACACCTCCATCAGACGCGGCGGCGCTTGGGCGGCCGGCAGCCGTTGTGGGGTATGGGCGTCACGTCACGGATGGCGTTTATCTCGAGTCCCGCCGCCTGCAGCGAACGTATCGCCGCCTCGCGGCCCGAACCGGGCCCCTTGACCAGGACCTCGACCTCTCTCAGCCCGTGGTTCATGGCTTCCCGGGCGGCCGCCTCGGCCGCCATGCCGGCCGCGAACGGCGTCCCCTTCTTGGAGCCCTTGAAGCCCTGGGTCCCGGACGAAGC
>DPMO01000302.1 GCA_003541445.1 Clostridiales bacterium
TCCTCGGGCACCTTGTCCAGGATGCTCCTCATGTTGTGGACCCAGTAGCGGATGCGCCGGGCGTCGAGCAGGACGGTCCAGGCCCCGGCAGTCCGCCGAGCCCACCGGTGTTGGCCGGCAGGCGCCGCGCCGAGAGCCTGGCCTAGGTCTCTGTTTCCGGTCCAGGAGCCTCCATGACGGTTCGCCCTGCGATATAATGGTGCCGACAACGGGGAGCCCCCGATGCGGGGCTGAGAAAGGGCGCCAGGCCCTGACCCGACGAACCTGACCAGGGTAATGCCTGCGTAGGGACAAACGGTCACGGACTAGGCGCGCACCGGGGTGTGATGTCCCTGGTGCGTCTTGCCTTGCGACCCGGAGTCGGCGCCGCCGGGGTTCCCCGGATTCTTCGGGGAGGAGTTGCGTGCAACATGAGTCACAGCACCGAACACACACGGCCGGCGGCGGGCGGCATATCGGTCCAGGCCCTGGTGGAGGCGGCCATCATGGTCGCGGTGGCCAGCGTCCTCTCAGTCGTCGTCCTCTTCCATGCCCCGCAGGGCGGGTCCGTCACTCCGGCGAGCATGGTCCCCCTCCTGGTGCTGGCCCTGCGCCGCGGCCCCAAGGTCGGCCTCATGGCCGGTGCCGTCTACGGCCTCATCCAGCTCTGGTTGGACCCCTTCGTGGTCCATTGGGCCCAGGTCATCCTCGACTATCCGCTGGCCTTCGCCCTGCTCGGCCTGGCCGGGTTCTTCCCCGGTCGGCCCTTCCTGGGGGCGGCTGCGGGTATCCTCGGGCGGATGGTCAGCCACGTCCTTTCCGGGGTGATCTTCTTCGCCTCCTACGCCGGGGAGGTCAACCCCTGGATCTACTCCCTCGCCTACAACGCGGGCTATCTCGTACCGGAGCTGGTTCTGAGCCTGGTGGTCCTCCAGCTGCTCCGGGCCGGGTCCAGGGGTGACCTCATCCAGCGGGTGGCCTGAGGCCGGGCGGCCGGGGAGACCGGCGCGAAAGGGTGAGGCGTCTCGTCCTGCCGGGCGATGAGCTCCGACCGCTGGAGGGCCTCGACGTGGACATCGTCGAGGGCGACCTGAGGGACAGGGAGGCCCTGGTGCGGGCCTTCGTGGGGCCTCCCTGGTCTACCACCTGGCCTCGGTCATCGCCATCACTCGGGCCCGGGCCCGGCTGGCCGAGGAGGTCACGGCCAGGGCACCCGCAAGGCCCGGCTCGGGCTCGGCCGATACAGTCGATTGGTTGCGCCAGTGAGCGATGTTGGGCCTGCGGGCCCGTAGGAAGTTCTCACGGGTCCGTTCGGCTGCGGGAGCCGAGAGCGGGGCGTAGTAGGGCCCCGCGGATCGGGTCGGCACAGGGACAGGCGAGCTCGAGTGGCGAGCGACCGTAGAGCACATGGAGCCGGGAGCCCGCAAGGGCCGGGCGCCGACAGGAAAGCCCCCTACATCCTGGTGACAGTGATTCTCACCGGAAGGGCCAGGACGGCCAGGAGGAAGAAAAAGACCCATCCCTGCATACGCCGAAGCCGCAGAATCCCGAAACTCACTACGGCCGCAGTGGCCAGAGCGATAGCCGTTGTCTCTTTGGGGAACTTCCCCATGGAGGGCACTCAGGCACCGTTAATGGCTGCTTCAACGATGTCCGAGCCCACTTCTTCGGAAGCAACATCGATATCGTCTGGCACATTGCCCACGAGGGGCTCCCTAAGGTATCCTCGACCCGGACGCCGCCAGCGGCGAGAACGCCGGCGTCTACATTGCGGAGCCCCGGACCCCGTACCGTACGATGCCTCCCAGCTGGTCGGCGCTCGCGGCCGGCATCTTGTGGCAGACTGGAACCTGCGGAATCAGACTCCGTCTGCGCTTGATCAGGCCACAGGCCTGGAGAGAGACAAGGACCGCTGCTATCCGGTGCGCCGTAACCTGGCGCTATATGACGGCTCCTACCTGTGTCCCGGGTGCAGCCGGATGACCCTGCGCTTCGAGCTCACCGGAATGTGGGATTAGGGGTCCTCCTGATTGTTGCCGGTGCTACCTTTGTCAAGGCCGCCTGAGAATTGACCCACCTCGGCCGGTTTGGAATTGACCCACCCCCTTGGTTCACTGAGGAGGTTTCACCTCCCCATGGGAGCCGGGGAGGTTGAACAGCCCCGCCCGTTTCTTCTCGCGGAGGCGATAGCTCTCCCCGCGGATGTTCATCACGTGGCTGTGGTGAAGGAGCCGGTCGAGGATGGCGGTGGCTATGACCGGGTCCCCCAGCACCTCGCCCCATTCACCGAAGCCCTTGTTGGAGGTCAGGATGATACTCCCGCGTTCATACCGGGCAGAGACCAGGGAGAACAGCGCGGTGGCCGCGAGGCGGTCGTAGGGCCACATCCCGAACTCGTCGATGATCAGCACCTTGGGGGTCACGTAGACCCGCAGGCGGCGCTCGAAGGTGTGCTCGTTCATGGCCCGCCGGAGGTTCTCGACCAGGGTCTCCGCCCGAATGAAGTAGACCCCGTGCCCCTGCTCGATGGCCTTCAGTCCGAGGCCCACCGCTATGTGGGTCTTGCCCACACCCGGCGGGCCCAGGAGGATGACGTTGGCCGCCTCGGCCACGAAGGACAGGGTGGCCAGCTCCTTCACCTGGCGCTCGTCGATCGAGGGCTGGAAGGAGAAGTCGAACTCCTCCAGGGTGCGTCGGAACGGAAAGTGCGCCAGCCGGGTCCTGGTGACCAGATAGCGCTCCCTCCTGGCCGCGGCCTCGATGGAAAGAAGGTCGGCCAGGAAGTCGGCATAGGGCACCTGACCTTTGGAGGCCGCCTCAAGCCGGGCGTCGAGGACCTCCGCCGCCTGCGTCAATCCTAGCTGCTGGAGGTGCATCCGGGCCTTCTCCACACCAATCATCGTCCGACCACCTCCATGACCTCCTCATAGGCCTTGAGAGACCGTCTCTCGACCTCGACCGAGGGGAGCTGGACGGCCAGGGGCTCCTTAATCGGCGGACGGTCCTCGATGCTCAGGCCGGCCCACTGGCCCGGGGCCCTGAAACGCTGCCCGGGAGCCGTCGCCCGAGGATGGATGATAAGGCGTCGGTCCCCGTCCCAGATCTCGACGAGGTGGGC
>DPMO01000081.1 GCA_003541445.1 Clostridiales bacterium
CGCGACCGCTACGTCGCGGAGGGGGACGTCTACTACCGGCGCGGGGCGGAGACGGTCAGGGCCGGGACCAGGGAGTTCGAGGCCATCATCAAGAAGATTGTCTCCGCGAAGGACTACTTCAGAATCGCCGGTCCGTGGTAGCCTGCGGCCTGAGGCCGATGTGCTTGGAATGGCCCACAGCCGCACCGACGGGCGGCCGGCCCGGTGGCTGCCACTGCGGATGGCGACGGACCTTCCTATTCAGAAACCTGACTCGGCGAGCCGCTTTCTGTTGAAAACCCTTAGCGCGGCGGCGAAAAGAACGAGGTTCAGGACAATGAGTACGGCGCCGGTGACTGTAATGAAGGTCAGGTCGAAGTGAAGCCAGCCGAAAGCCTGTGAGAAGAAAAGGGCTATCAGAGGAAACAGGATGAGATTGCCGAGTTGTGTGGCATCACCCGGGTGTCTGAGCTTCAGTGAAAAGGCAAGTGTGAGTGACGCTACCAGTAAAGACAGTAAAGGAACTAACAAGAAGATAAGCACGAACCAGAGAGGCACGGGAAACCACGTCCCATTCATGACCGGACCAGTCACAACGTTGATGACGATGGAGTAGATGAAGAACCCGACCCAGGTTGCCAGTGTACCTGGGATTGAACAGCAGACCACCTTCGAGAGAAGGAGCTCCGCGTCGCTCACAGGGCTCATCAGGAGGGTCTCCAGAGTGCGTCCCGATTTCTCACCGACGATCGCGGTTCCTGAGAGGGCTATGCCGATACTTGCTGGCTTGAGGAGAAAGAACGGAGCAAAGTAATAAACCGCGGTGACGTAATAGACCTGCTGTTGATATGAGAGGGATGCCACTTCCTGGGTTATTGAACGTGGCAAACGTTCTATGAAGGTTACAATCCACTGCCCGACCGTCCCGGGTGCACCAATCAGTACGCCTGACCCTGCAAAGACCAGGAGTGGAAGGATTCCCGCCACCAAAAGGATTGGGAGAAAGAAGTTTGCGACCATCCCGCGGCTCCTGAGTATCACCATGAGGTCCTTTCGGATTAGAGATGCTAATCGCTGGCAAGAAAGGACGGTGCGATTATATCGCATCGCCAACCACCTTCATATATAAATCTTCAAGGTTGGGTCTCAACCGGCGGACTTCATAGATTTCTATACCCATATAGACACATTCCCGTATGAACTTTACCAAGCTTGCTTCATTGTCGAAATTAACCTCAAACTTGAGGTGGCTACTCTCTTCGGACCTGAAACGAATATCATCGAGCAAAGACTCCAGCTTCGCACCGATAGCTGTCGACTGCAGGCCTACCTCGAATAGCACTCGACAACCCGTAGAAAAGCTATTCACTATGTCATCTGGGACTCCCAGGACACGCAAGGTGCCCTCACAAATGATACCAATGCGGTCGCAGATCTCAGCTGCCTCTGAAAGACCATGCGTGCAAATAACAACAGTCGCACCCTTACGTCTAGCCAAGCTTACCAAATGAAGGCGCAGAGCTCGGGATGCAACGGGGTCAAGGCCTGTCCAGGGCTCGTCCAGAAGTAGAACCTCTGGGTCTCCTAAAAGAGTCCGTGCGAGAGCCGCGCGCTTGCGCTGGCCTGTGCTCAGACGCCACACTCTAGTGTCAACGAAATCCTCTAGCTCCAAAAGGGACTCGAGTTCCCGGAGTCTCTTATGTATGGCGCGTTCAGACAGCCCGTAGAGCCGTCCAAAGAGGACCAAATTCTCTCTTACTGTCAGCTGGCGGTACAAACCTATTGTTTCGCTGAGCATGCCGATGCGGCGGCGAATCTGGTCATTGTCCGGACATCCCCCCAAAACGCTCACCTCCCCGCATGTGGGCTGGATCAGTCCGGCGATGAGCCTGAGAGTCGTGCTCTTCCCGGCTCCATTCGGCCCCAACAGCCCGAAAATCTCCCCGTGCCTTACTTCAAGGGTGAGACCGCGCACGGCGGTTAGGGCCCCAAAGCATTTTGTGAGGTCCCGGGTCTTGATAACGGCGTGGGCCGCCTGTGCTTTCAATCCCGCTGCCTTCCCGTCGTCCGACACCATACCAACCAAGGGTGACCACCATCGCCCACTTGCGTCGGAGAAGCCTCTTCTCCCTTCCCCTCGACACCCACCAGCTGAAGGATGTTTCTTCTTAATTCACATTGCCACCATTTGATTCCTCCCGTGGATAGTCGTGGTCTGGGCCGAGGATGACCTCTACGGCATGCTTGGGGCCCCCTTAAGAGCCGGGCGTGCGGTGGAGGGAGCTCCGCCAAGAGAGAGAAGTATTTTCCAACCGCGTATCGGGCTGTGCGTCCGGGCCAGCCGCAGAGGGGAGAGGGGCGTCGTGCCGACGGTCCGCGACCGGGTCGGGAAGGAACTCACGACGCACGAGGTGGAGAACTTCGTGAGGGGCGGGCGGGAGACCGACGACTTGGCCTTCCGGGAGTCCCTGCGCCTCGACACCGACCGGGGCCGGGCGGTCTTCTTCCGGGATGTGGCCGCCTTCACCAACTTCATCGGCGGGCACATCCTCGTCGGGGTCTCCCGTGAGGGCCGCCCCGTGGGCTCGCTGGAGGACCTCGACGAACGGGGGTTGAGGCGGCTCGTCGAGTCCTTCTTCGGCGGGCGCCTCCTCCTGCAGTACAAGGTTTACGAGCTTTCCGACCGCAGCCCTGTCGGGCTCATCTTCGTGCCGGGCATCGCCCAGCATCTGGTCATCATCCCCAGGTCCCTGGAGGCCGGGGAGGACAGCCTCGCGGCCGGTGACATCTATTGCCGACGGGACGGCAGGAGCGTCAAGGCCAGGAGCGCGGACTTCAACCTCATCATCACCAAGATCATGCGGGACCGGGGCTACGTCCTCACGCAACCGCCGCGACCCTACAGGAAGCCGCTGGACGAGCGTATCGGCCGGCCTCTTGACGAGGCCCGACTCGCCCGGGCCGTCAGCCGCGGGCGGCAGGGCCCCGAGATGGTCTTCCTCGCTGAGGCGGACCTCGAGACACCCCGGGGGCGGAGCGACCTCGTCCGGGCCGTGGCCGGGCTGGCCAACGCCAGGGGCGGCTATGTGGTCCTCGGCGTGGACGAGAGGGGCAGGCCCGTTCCTACGCCCGGGAGCCTGGACCGGCCGGCCGTGACGGGACTCGTCCGGGAGGTGCTCGGCGAGGACCTCGGCCTGGAGTTCGGAGAGGTGTCCGTCGGGGGCGCGCGTCTTCCCACGATGTTCCTCTACGGGGCCGACCACGTCGTCGCCGCGGAGGCGTCCTGCGGCGACCCGGAAGGTCCGCGCGACCGCTACGTCGCGGAGGGGGACGTCTACTACCGGCGCGGGGCGGAGACGGTCAGGGCCGGGAGCAGGGAGTTCGAGGCCATCATCAAGAAGATTGTCTCCGCGAAGGACTACTTCAAGGTCGCCGGTCCGTGGTAGCCTGCAGCCTGCGTGGAGGTCGACGCCCCCCGACCCACCGAGGCGACGCCCCCTAGCCGCCTCCGCCGGGCGAGCCCAAGAAGAAACCCACCGCGAAGACCTTCCCCATGATTCGGCCACGCGGCACCAGCGGGCCGCATCCTTCCGGCAGACCCTCGACGAGCGTGGGGTCGTCCGGGACGACGAAGACGAAGCCGTCCGGCACGACGGTCGACCCGCTCCCGACCTCCACCCGGTCACCCGGGAGCCCGGCGACCCGGACGAGGTAGGCTCGGGGCGGGCGGTCTTGAAGGCGGATCACATCAAATCCCACCGCCCTGAGGACGAAGTCCGGGGGGTGGGTCCCGTCCGTCGGGGCCACGGCTACCAGGTGCCCGCGCTCGGGCCCCTGGCTCCACGGCAGCCGGTAGGCCAGAAGGTTCACGCTCGCGTAGGCCCGGCCGCGACCCAGGGTCTGGTGGGTGTCCACTACCAAGCACGCGACGTGGCGTGTCATGGGGGTATGGACGAGGGCGCCGAAGAGAAGGCCGACGATGACGATGGTGACGACGGCCCGGCCCGTGGTCGTGGCGAAAGCCTGGCGCACGGCTATGACCAGGAGGGCGGCCAGCCAGGCTACAAAGCCCCACGCCACGATGAGAGGTGGACTGTAGGAGTAGCTCGGCAGGGTCCCTGACGGAACGGCGGCGAGATACGTCCAGACCTCTTCCCGGAACACGATGAAGAAGACCAGCATGACCAGGGTCAGCAAGACGAGCGGGAGGTTCACCCAGCCGAGGACCGCCCAGCACCGGCGGAAGGCCTTCCGGAAGGAGATGCCCACCTGCCGGCCGGCCACCACCGTGCCCACCAGGGCGAAGACAGCGACCATGGCCGCGTAATAGAGCGGGGCCAGGAGCAGGAAGAGGCCGACCAGCTTGCCGAGATAGGCCGCGGACAGGCTGAAGTCGCCCAGCAGGATCAGGAGGAGGGTCTTGAGCGTTTCCATCCCTCCGCCCGCCAGGCCGATGAAAGTGGCCAGGGCGAGGGGAGCCAGCCACTCGCCGCTCTCGGCCAGGCGGTAGAAGCCCAGCGTGGGCGATGCCAGCACCTGGCGGACCGAGGTCCAGAAACCCGCCAGCTCGGCCCGGGGAGACCCGGTCTCGAATCCGTTCACTCCATACACCCCCCGACAACGCCCAACGCCGGCCCTCGGGCCAGTGAGGGCCTGGCCGACGGGGTCGGGCTCGGGCGGGCCGTCGGCACCTCGGCCGGCTCGACGGCCGTCACTTCCTCGGGCTCCTCGCCCCAGTTCCCGGGATGGCCTTCGTGTCTCAGCAGCAGAGAGAGGCGGTGCATCGCCCGGAGTTCGGCCCGGCAGGCCGGGCAGCGGCGCAGGTGACGGGCGAAGGACCGGGCTTCGCCCGGGGGCAGTTCACCGTCAAAGAACGGACCGGCCAGGACGCCGAGATGGCAGCCCGTCGGAGTCCGGCCCCGGCTCTCGGTCGCACCGGGGCTATCGACTGCGCTGCGGCCAGCGGTCGAGCGCTTCATAGTCATCACTCCATTTCGAGGTAGGGGGCGAGGATGACCCGGAGGCGCCGCCGGGCGAGGTGGAGCCGGGACATGACCGTTCCCACCGGGCAGCCCATGACCCGGGCTATCTCGCGGTACTTCAGTCCGGCCGCTTCACGGAGCAGCACGGTCTCACGCAGGACCGGCGGGAGTCCGGCCAGGGCCTCGCGGACGGCCGCGGTGGCTTCGCTCCTCAGGAGTTCGGCTTCGGGACCGGCATCGGAGACCGCCTCCTCCAATCCGCCCGTCTCCCGGCGCACGG
>DPMO01000122.1 GCA_003541445.1 Clostridiales bacterium
GGCGGGGCTCGCGGCCAAGGTCTCGGCGACGGAACTCAAGCGCCTGCGGGAGACCTGGCACAGGGAAGGGGCCCTGGCCGGGTTCGGCGAGGCCGCCCTCGGCCCGGGCGTCCCGGGGACGCCCGAGACAGCGGACGCGACGCACGAGCTCCCCGAGGGCCGGCTCGCGACGCTCCGCCCCGCCTTCCTCCGGTCCGGCCCCCGCGGCCCGGCCCCGGTGGAAAGGGGCCGGGCGACCCACCTCCTCCTCCAGCACGCCCGACTCGACGGCCCCCACGACACGCGAAGCCTGAGAAAGCTGGCCGCCGAACTGGTCGAGCGTCAGCTCATGACCCCCGAAGAGGCCCGGGCAGCCGACATAGACGCCGTGGCGCGGTTCTTCGCCTCGGAGACGGGCCGGTGGTTCACCGCGGCCGCCCCGAGGGTGCGGAGGGAGGTCCCGTTCACCCTGGGCCTTCCGGCGGAGGAGGTCTACGGCCCGGCCGTCGCCGGGCAGGCCGCGGCGCCGCCGTCCGGGGACGAAGGTGAGACCGTCCTGGTCCAGGGCATCATCGACGCTCTGGTGGACGAGCCGGACGGACCGGTCATCCTCGACTTCAAGACCGACCGCGTGGCGCCCGACGAGGTCCCGGCGCGGGCGGAGCGCTACCGGACCCAGGCCGAGGTCTACCGCCGGGCGGTCGAGGTCATCTGGGGGCGGAAGGTGAAGTCGGTCCTCTTCTACTTCCTCCACCCCGGCCGGGCCTTCGAGATGGAGTGACGCGGGCCGGCCGCGCCCCGCTGTGCCCGCGGGCCACGGCCGCCTACCTCGGCTGGCGGTAGACCCAGGAGAGCCGCTGGATCTTCTCGAGCAGGGCCCGCGCCTCTTCCTCCGTCATCAGCCTGGGCCGGAACCCTTCCGACCACACCGGCACGATGCGGGCCGACAGCACGCCGGACCGGCCGAGCTGGAGTTCGAGGATGACGCCCTCCCTCTGCATGTCGCGGACCTGGTCGGTGACGAAGTTGCCGAGGCTGTAGGCGATGAGCCCTCTGCCCCTGACCTCGTAGCCCTGGACGGCGTGCGGGTGCGTCCCGAGCACGAGACAGGCTCCGAGGTCGACGGTCCGGCGGGCGATGGCCCTGAGGTCGTTCCACGGGTGATAGGCCACCGGGTAGGGCTCGTCTTCCCGGCCCCAGTGGTAGCCGACGACGACGAGGTCGGCCAGGGCCCGCGCCCGCTCGATGTCCTCGGCCACCATCTCCATGTCGAGCGGGGCGCACCCCGGCACATCGTCGCCGGCCATGAAGGTCCTCGGATACGACACGTCCCAGAAGAGCCCCGGGTCCGCGTACTCCGTGTAGGCCAGGAAGGCCACCTTGAGCCCCTCGACCTCGAGGACCGCCGGTCTTCTGGCCTCGTCCATGTCCCGGCCGGCCCCGCAGTAGGCGATGCCGCTCGCCTCGAGAAGGTCGAGCGTCTCCAGAAGGCAGGGGGAGTCGTAGTCGAGGATGTGGTTGTTGGCCAGGGCCACGACATCCATCCCGGCGTGCCTGAGGCACTCGACCGTCTCCGGCCTGGCGCGGAACCAGATCATCTTGCCGGGGAGCGGGGCGCCGGTCGTGCCGAGGGGCGATTCCAGGTTGCACCAGGTCAAGTCGGCGGAGCGTAGCCTGTCGGCGACCAGCTCGAACGGGTAGTGAAGGCCTTTCTCGTCGATGAGGCGGCCGACGTTGCGGGCGAACCAGACGTCCCCGACGGCGGTGAGGGAGACCTCCGCCGGGGTCCCGTAGACCGCCTCCCGCAGGCCCGGCGACTCCAGCCAGACGACGAACTCCCGGAGCGACTCGTCGTTGGGCCTGAGTAGCCGCCTCACGGGAGGCAGCCGGTAAAGGAGCGACAGCGGTCCGCGCGGCTCCGGCCTCAGCCAGAGGAAGACCTCCTCGGAGAGGGGATAGGTCCCGTCACACACCGTCTCCAGGGTCGGGTAGACTCCGTCCACCGCCAGGAGCTGGCGGTCCGGGGTCCGGTCCCGCAGGCCGATGGCCTCCAGGCCCGCCTCCGGCCACGGTCCCGGCCTTCCGGCCCGCAGGTCCTCGACGGCTCGCCGAGCCTCTTCGAGAGAGAGGTCCGTGTGCGGAGACGGGAACCTCACGGCGAGGAGGGCGGCCCGGTAGAAAGCGGGGCGCCGGGGGTAGACCCGGCCGCCCGACGCCGGGGCTCCCCCGGCCGAGGCCCCGGCGAACACGGCGTCCACCGAGCCCGAGGCCAGGCGGGCCAGGAGTTCCGGGGCCGTGGAGCTCCCGGCATCGACGACAGCCACCTCCCGGCCCGTCTCGGCCCTGAAGGCCCTTGCCAGTCGCTCCACGTCGCCGAGCAGCTCGGCCTCAGCGGCCACGACCACGACCTCCCGCGTCCGGACGACCCTGAAGGAGTGGAGGTACACGGCGGAGGCGGCTGCGTAGACCAGGAGAAGGACGGCGAGCACCCCCGGGATGCGGCGCCTCACCGCCGGCCACGAGATGGTCAGGACCGTGACTCCCCGCCCGGGCCGGTCCGGGCCGCCGGCTCCTCCGCCACGCCCGCCCGGCCTTCCGGTCCGCCGGAGGGCGCGCCCGAGTCGTGTCCCGAGACGGGCCAAGAACCTCGCCATGCCCCGGCACCTCCTCCACATTCAAACCGCTTCTCCAGGGAGATCGGGGGCGGTATACGGCAGCACAGACTCCCTTTATACAGACACTATGCGGAGGTCGGAGCGTTCAGGCTGGTCTTCACAGACGCCCACGCAGGCCTCACCGCACCAGGCGGCGGCCAGAGCCCAGCTCTGGAAGGTGGTCGTCACCCTGGAGCGTCATCACCCCAAGGCGGCTGCTCTGCTGGCCGACGCGGTCATGTCTTAGACTGTCTGGAAAAAGAGGAGAGTCTGGGCTACCATGGTGGTGATAGGAAACCACCCCCGCTAAGGGGTAAGGAGGCCCAGACTCATGAAGAGGATACCACCAAGCATGAAGCTTTCCCTCTTGGCCGAGGAGTTGCGGCGGAAAAACGATGTTCGCGACCTCGTGGGCGAGTTGTTCCGGCTCGGGGGGTGCCGGACGATCCAGGAGCGCTTGGAGGCCGAGGTGACGGAGAAGCTCGACCGAGGGCCCTAGGAGAGGCGCAGCGACGGTCCTCGGGGGTATCGCAACGGCTACAAGAAGCGGAAGCTCCGCACGGCGGAAGGGGTCGTCGAGGTCGAGGTCCCGCAGGTGCGTGACACCGACGAGACCGTCCAGCTGGCCCTGTGGGCCAGCGGGTCCTGAGCCGCTCCACGGTGAGCCGGATCTCCG
>DPMO01000258.1 GCA_003541445.1 Clostridiales bacterium
CTGGATGGACACGTCCAGGGCGGATATGGGCTCGTCCAGCACGATGAACTCCGGCTCCACGGCCAGGGCGCGCGCGAAGCCTATGCGCTGGCGCTGCCCGCCGCTGAACTCGTGGGGATACCTGCTCGCGTGCTCGGGGTTCAGCCCCACTAACCTCAACAGCTCGTGGATCCTCTCCGTCCTCTCGCCGTTGGTCTGGGCCAGATGGTGGATGTCCAGGGCCTCGCCGATGATGTCGCTCACGGTCATCCGCGGGTTGAGCGAGGCGTAGGGGTCCTGGAACATCATCTGCATCCGCCGCCTTACGGCCAGCATCTCGCCCTCAGTGAGGTCATAGATGTTCTGGCCGTTGAACAGCACCTGACCGGAGGTGGGCTCGTACAGGCGCAGCATGGTACGCCCGACGGTGGTCTTGCCGCAGCCGCTCTCGCCCACCAGGCCGAGCGTCTCGCCCTTCCTGATGGAGAAGCTCACGTCGTCCACGGCCTTGACGTGGCCCACGACCTTGGAGAAGAGGACGCCGCGGGTTATGGGGAACCATTTCCTGAGGTTCTTGACTTCAACTATTACGTCGTTCATCAGGCGCTCCTCCCCCTCTCTTCCTCGGGCCTGAAGGGCGGCGCCTCGGGGTGCTGCCTCCAACAGGCCACCTTATGGCCGCCGTTCACGTAGGTGTACTCGGGCTCCTCCTGGAGACATATCTTGAGGGCGTAGTCGCACCTCGGGTTGAACCGGCAACCCTTGGGCGGGTCCAGGAGGTCCGGCGGCTGCCCGTGGATGGGCAGGAGCCTCTTCTTCGAGGCGGCGTCCAGGCGGGGCACTGATCTGAGGAGGCTCCAGGTGTAGGGGTGTTGAGGGTTGTAGTAGATGTCCCTTACGGTGCCCTCCTCGATGATCTTCCCCGCGTACATCACCAGCACCCGCGAGGCCATGCCGGCCACCACGCCCAGGTCGTGGGTGATGAGCATTATCGACGTATCGAACTTGTCCTTCAGTTCCTTCATGAGCTCCATGATCTGAGCCTGCACGGTGACGTCAAGGGCCGTGGTCGGCTCGTCGGCGATGAGCAGCTTGGGGTTACAGGCCAGGGCCATGGCGATCATGACCCTCTGCTTCATCCCGCCCGAGAGCTGGTGAGGGAAGTGGCCGAACCGGGCCGCCGGCGACGGCACACCCGCCTCGGCCAGGGCGAGCAGGGCCAGATGCCGCGCCTCACGGCCTGTGACCGCCCGGTGGGCGGTCACGGCCTCCATCACCTGCCGGCCGACGGTCATCACCGGGTTGAGGGCTCCGGCGGGCTCCTGGAAGACCATGGCCATCTCCCGTCCGCGGACCCTCGCCATGTCCTCCTCCGGCAGGTCGAGGATGTCGCGGCCCCGGAGGAGGACCCGGCCCCCCGTGACGCGGGCCGGCGGCTCGGGCAAAAGGCGCATGACGGACAGAGCCGTGACGCTCTTGCCCGACCCGGATTCGCCGACGATGGCCAGAGCCTCCCCACGGTCGAGAGAGAAGCTGACCCCGTCCACGGCCCGGACCCGGCCGCGCGTGGTCCTGAACTCCACTCTGAGGTCGACGACCCGGAGGAGCGGCCCCCTGCTCCGCCACCGGGCTCGCAGCATCCGCACACCTCCTCCGTTGCGCCCCCGGCTTTACCTCGCACCTCACGGCCTGCGACCGGCCCACCGCGGCCTCAGCCGGTCTGGCGGACGTCGACGTCACGTCAGTCGGCAAGGCGCGGGTCGAGGACGTCCCGCAGCCCGTCGCCGAGAAGGTTAGAGGCCAGGACGGCCAGGGCGACGGCCAGCCCCGGGAAGACGACCAGCCACGGCGCCCGGGAGAGCCACCTCAGCCCAAGGTGGATCATCGACCCCCAGGAGGCCGTCGGCGGCTGGACGCCGAGGCCGAGGAAGGACAGGCTGGCCTCCTGCAGGATGCGGCTCCCCAGCCCCAGGCTGGTGGCGATGATGACGGGCCCGGCCACGTTGGGCAGGACGTGCCGCCGGATTACCCACCAGTCTCCGGCCCCGGCGACGCGGGCGGCGTCGATGAACTCCCTCTCCCGTAGGGCCATGACCTCACCTCTCACCACACGGCACAGCCCCGGCCACCCGACGAGCCCCAGGGCGAGGAGCACCGAGGGCGGCCCCGGTCCGAGGGAGGCGGCGATGCCGATGGCCAGGAGGAGGTCGGGGAAGGCCATGACGATGTCCACCAGGCGGCACACGAGCCAGTCCACCCACCCGCCGAAGTAGCCGGCCGCCGCCCCCAGGGACACCCCGATGACCAGGGCGACGAGCTGGGCCGAGAAGCCGATGGCCAGGGACACCCGCGCCCCCGCCAGGACGCGGCTGAGAAGGTCCCGACCGTAGTAGTCGGTGCCGAAGGGATGTCCGGGTCCGGGGGGAAGGAGGCTCTCCTCAAGAGAGATCTCGTCGGGATGGGAAGGAGCGAGCCACGGCCCGGCCAGGGCGGCCGCCGTCAGGAGGAGGAGTAGCGACGCCCCGGCGGCGACCATGGCCCAGCCGCCCGCCCTAGCCAAGGCGGACCCTCGGGTCGACCAGAGCGTAGCAGAGGTCCACCAGGATGTTGGCCAGGACGAAGACCACCGCCTGGAACAGGAAGCAGCCCATGACCACCGGGAAGTCGCGGGCGTAGGCGGCGTCCACGGTGAACCTCCCCACCCCGGGCAGGTTGAAGATGGTCTCTGTAAGCACCGAGCCGACCAGGAGGTTCGACAAAGACCCCCCCAGCAGGGTGACAACGGTCACCAGGGCGTTCGGGAAGGCGTGCCTCCAGACGACGGCACCCTCGGGCAGCCCCTTGGCCCGGGCCGTCCTGACGTAGTCCTGGCGGATGGTCTCGAGGACCACCGACCTCGTCATCCGGGCCTGGTGGATGGACAGGTAGAGGCCCAGGACCGCTCCGGGAAGGATGAAGTGGCGCCAGCCCCCGTCCCCGATGCCCGAGACCGGGAGAACCCTCCACTTCACCCCGAAGGTGTACATCGCCACGGTGGCCATGACGAAGACCGGCACCGAGCCGGCGAGGAGCAGGACCACCCGTATCACGTGGTCGGCCACGCCGCCGTGGCGCATGGCGGAGTAGACTCCCAGCCCGACGCCCACGACGGTGGACACGGCGAACGCGGTCAGGGCCAGCCTCAGGGTCACCGGGAACCGGGCGGCGATGGACTCGGCCACCGGCCGCCCTGTGACCCAGGAGCGTCCGAGGTCGCCCGAGAGAACCCTCGAGAGCCAGGAAAGGTAGCGCTCGTGCAGGGGCAGGTCCAGCCCCAACTCCCGGCGCAGGTTGGCGATGGTCTCGGGGCTGGCCCTCTCCCCCACGAGGGTCTTCACCGGGTCTCCCGGGACCAGGTAGACGAGAGAGAAGGTGACGAGACTCACGGCGAAGAGGACGGGGACGGACGCGGCGAGACGCCGCACACAGAACCAGAGCACTGACCCTACCCACCCTCTCCGGCGGACGGGAGCGCTCCCGCCCCGGCGCCGGCGCCCCGCGCCGGCTCGAGCCACACGTCGGTCATCTTGTTCGCGTTGTAAACCGGCCAGAGGCGGTAGCCTCTCACCCACGGCTGGCAGACCACGACCTCGACCGGGTGGAAGAGCGGTATCCAGGGAGCCTTCTCGAAGACGGCCCGCTCGGCGGCCTGGCACAGGACGGCGCGCCGGCCGAGGTCGGCCTCCTGGTGGATGGCCTCGAGGAGCCGGTCCACGACCGGGTCGGAGAAGCGGGAGATGTTGCCCTCCGACGGGCCGTTGCCTGAGTGGAACAGCGGGAAGAGGAAGTTCTCCGGGTCGGCGTAGTCGGCCACCCACGACACGAGACAGGCGTCGGGGTCGCCGGTGTCGCCCGTCGCCGCCAGGAAGGCCTGGGCCTCGAGCTGGACGATGCGCACCCGCACCCCCACCCGGGCGAGCTCCGCCTGGATGGGCTCGGCCAGGAAGACCGAGAGGCCGCCGGCCCGGACGAGGAGGTCCATCTCGAACCCTTCCGGGTAGCCGGCGCGGGCGAGGAGGGCCCTGGCCAGCGCGGGGTCGTGCTCGTAGCCCCGCCAGGTCGTGTGGTGGCCGGCCAACCCCGGCGGGACGCTACCGTCGGCAAGGACGTAGCGGCCGGGCCGGGTGGCCTCGAGGATGGCCCGGCGGTCCACGGCGTGGTTCAGGGCACGCCTGACCAGGACGTTGTCGAGCGGCGGCTTCGTGCAGTTCAAGGCGACGTAGACAACGGCGAGTTCCGGAGCCGAGACGACGTGACGGGCGTAGACCGGGTGCCCGAGGAAGTGGTCGACGTTCTCCTCGCTGAGGGCGAGGACCTCGAGGTTCCCGGCCTCGAACTCGGCCTGGCGGGTGGACGGATCGGGGATGAAGCGGAAGACGAGCCGGTCCAGGCGCGGGCGGCCCTCGAAATAGTCGTCATTGGCGACGAAGGTCATCCCGACTCCCTCCCTCCACCTCTCGAGGACCCATGGACCGGTTCCCACGGGGTGGTAGCCGAAGTCCTTGCCCCACCTGGCCACGGCCTCGGGGGAGACCACGCTCGCCGCCGGCATGGTCAGGAGGGCCGGGAAGTGGGTCAGAGGCCTGGAAAGGGTTATCCTGACGGTGAGACGGTCCACGGCCTCCAGGCCCGAGACGTCGTCCGCTCGTCCGCGGAGGAAGTCCTTGGCGCCTTCGATGGCGTCGAGCACCCAGGCCCGGCTGGAGCCGGTCCTCGGGTCCAGTATCCGTTTGAACGAGAAGACGACGTCCCCCGCGTCGAGCTCCGTCCCGTCATGGAACCGGACCCCTTCGCGCAGGTGGAAGGTGTAGGTCCGGCCGTCCGGAGAGACCTCCCAATCCTCGGCAAGGTCGGGCACGGGTCGGCCCTCCTCGTCCGGCCGCAGGAGCCCGTTGTACACCAGGGCACACACGGCCCCGTCGGTGACCGTCACGGCCCTCGCCGGGTCGATGGGACCCGGCTCATGGCTGAAAGCGCCGTGCCAGGTCGAGGGGTCCGTGACCGCATGCGATCCCGCTGGAGGCCCTGAGAGTCCCCGGAGGAGGGCCAGACCGAGGCCTGCGCAGGCGGCGACCAGGACCCCGGCGGCCAGCCCGAGGAGGCCGCGCCGCCGGGT
>DPMO01000259.1 GCA_003541445.1 Clostridiales bacterium
GGGCGATCTCGTTCTCGTGGTGCGGGAAGACGAGTTCCGTGCCTCCTCCGTGGAGGTCGAACCCGGAACCGAGATACTTCAGGGCCATGGCCGTGCATTCGATATGCCAGCCGGGCCGGCCCGGGCCCCACGGGCTGGGCCAGGAGGGCTCGCCGGGCTTCGCGCTCTTCCAGAGGGCGAAGTCCACAGGGCTCCTCTTCCGCTCGTCGACCTCGACCCGGGCCCCGGCCTTGAGTTCCGCGACCGTGCGCGAAGACAGCTTCCCGTAGTCAGGGAAGGTCGAGACATCGAAGAACACGTCTCCGTCACACACGTAGGCCGAGCCCCGCTCGACCAGCCCCACGATGACCTCGATTATGTCGTCGATGTGGTCGGAGACACGGGGGTACACGTCGGCCCGCCTCACGCCCAGGCGGTCCATGGCCTGGAGGTACTCTTCACTATAGGCTCTTGAGAGCTCGAGGGGGTCACGCCCGGTCGCCCGCGCCTTGGCGATGACCTTGTCGTCCACATCGGTAAAGTTCTGGACGAGGAGAACGTCGTAGCCCCTGTACTCGAGGTACCGGCGGACGACGTCCCAGAAGACGCTCGGGCGGGCGTGGCCGATATGGGTCTCGGCGTAAGGGGTCACGCCACAGACGTAGATGCGGACCCGTCTGTCTTCGGCCGGGACGAACTCCTCCTTACGGCCGGTCAGGGTGTTGTGGACCCTTATGGTCATCATCGCCGACCTCCCGCGCCGGCCAACCGCCTTTCGTCCGCACGTCGCCCTCTCGTCAGCTCCCGCACGAGCGCTTCGAGTCTGTCCACACGTCGCTGGAGCTCTTCGGTCCTCGAACGCTCCTCGCGGAGAGCCTCGGCGACAGGGTCCGGAAGTCGGCCGTGTTCCAACGGGTCAACCCGTTCCCCGCTTCGGACGACAATCCTGCCCGGCACGCCGACGACGGTGCAGTCCGGCGGGACGTCCTTCACCACGACGGCCCCCGCGCCGATGCGGCTCCCTCGGCCGACGGTTATGTTGCCGAGGATCTTCGCCCCCACGCCCAACACGCAGCCGGGTTCCACCGTCGGGTGCCTCTTCCCCTTCTCCTTCCCGGTGCCGCCCAGCGTGACCCCTTGGTAGATGGTCACGTTGTCGCCCACCACGGCCGTCTCGCCGATGACGACCCCGAGACCGTGGTCGATGAAGACCCCGCGCCCGATGGTGGCGCCGGGATGTATCTCGATACCCGTCAGGAAGCGGCTCAAATGAGAGACCAGCCGCGCCGGGAGGAACAACCGGGCCCGGTACAGGCGGTGCGCCAGGCGGTGAAGGATGAGGGCGTGAACGCCCGGGTAACAGAGGAGGACCTCCAGGAGGCTCCTCGCCGCCGGGTCGCGTTCGAAGACGGCCCGGATGTGACTGACGAGTGTCGAGGCCAAGGTCGTCTCCTCCTCCCTGACTGTATCGCTTCGCGTGGCCGTATCGCTTCCCGCAAACCGAAGGCCCCCGCCAGTGCAGAGACGGGGGCCCGCGTTTCCACCCTGCTTGACCCGGCCCGGCCGGGTCCGCTCAGCCGGCACCATCATGCCGCTGCCCGTTAACGGGGGCGTCCGGGTCAGCCTACTTGGGCCTTGGGCCTCCCGCCCTCCGGCGGAGGCCGTGACTCCCGTTCGGTGACCGGCTCCCGGAGGCATTTCACCCGGGGCCGTCGGAGGCCGCTCTCAGCCCTGGGGCGGCCCTCTCTGACCGCGGCGGCCGGGTTACTTCGTCCGTTCACAGCCTTTGGAGCCTTCGAGAGAAGACCTTTGACACCGTTTGGGTGGAATCATTATAGGACCGTGGCGGAACCCTTGTCAAACAGGATGTGGAGGCATATAATGGTCAAGGTCAGTCAAGGTCAAACCCGGCCTCCGGATGTTGGAGAGGTGTCATCAACGTGCCCGGCACTCTGGCCGACGCGATAGAAGCCTATCTTCTCCGACTCATCGAGGAGACGGAACGGGACATGCTCGAGGTGAGCCGGCGGGAGCTCGCGGCCAGGTTTCGGTGTGTTCCGTCGCAGATAAACTACGTCCTGGAGACCCGGTTCACACCGGAGCGGGGGTTCATCGTGAGGAGCCGGAGGGGAGCCGGAGGCTGCATCGTCATAGCCCAGGTCACCAAGGGCGACTCCTCGGACCTTTTGCGGCGTCTGTACGCCAGGGCGGGCCGCGGACTCACCTCATCCCAGGCTCTGGACATGGTCAGGCTCCTTCGTCACCAGGGTGCTGTCAGCGAACGCGAGGCCGGTCTCATAGAGGCCGCCTTGGCCGCCGTGCCGGTGCCGCCTGTGTGGGCCGGAGGCGACATGGTCAGAGGCAGAGTGATGAGGGCTCTCCTGGCCGCCTTGATGGCCTAGGGGAAGGGGACAGGCCGGAAGACCGTTGGAGGTGGCTCAGGTGCTTTGCCAGGAATGCCGGAAGAGGCCGGCCACCGTTCACATAACGCGCATCGTGAACGGTCGCAAGACCGAGATGAGTCTTTGCGAGCAGTGCGCCCGCGAGAAAGGGGAGCTGGAGTTCCTCGTCGAGCCGCAGTTCCCCATCCAGAGCTTCCTGGCCAGCCTCCTTCAGCAGGGGGCTGTGCCGATGCTGAAGGTCTCCGGGCCGCCGACGTGCGAGACGTGCGGACTCACTTTCGAGGAGTTCTCCCGGACGGGCCGCCTGGGCTGTTCAGGGTGTTACGAGCGTTTCGGCGAGAGGTTGGACCCGGTGCTCAGGCGGATCCACGGTTCGGCCCGGCACACGGGGAAGGTCCCCGCCCGGAGCGGAGAGGCGATCAAGGCCCGCCGCGAGCTGGCGAGACTGCGGGAAGCCCTCGCCGAAGCCGTGAAGGCCGAGGAGTTCGAGAAGGCCGCCGAACTCCGGGACGAGATCAAGAGGTTGGAGAAGGAAGTGGGGTGACGAGGGCGTGACTCTTTTCCCTGACCTGACAGGCAAGGCGCTCAGCCGCTGGATGCTGGCCGACGGACCCGAGTCCGACACGGTCATCTCCAGCCGGGTCCGGCTGGCCCGGAACATAGAAGGTCTTCCCTTCCCCCACCTCATGACACCCGAGCGGGGCGAGAAAGTCGTCGAGATGGTCAGGAGGGCCTTCGCCTCAAAGGATGCCGCCAAGCTGGGGCTGGACGACGCCGAGGTCATCCGCATGTCGGAGATGTCCGTCGTCGACCGTCAGGTGCTGGTGGAGAAGCATCTCATCAGCCCCAACCTCGCCCGCAACTCGACCACGGGGGCGGCGGCCATCACGCCGGACGAATCCGTCAGCGTGATGATCAACGAGGAGGACCACATCCGGATACAGTGCCTCTACGCCGGCCTCCAGCTCCGGGAGGCCCTGTACCGCGCCGACCGCGTGGACGATCTCCTCGAGGGGAAGATGGAGTACGCCTTCTCCGAGAACCGCGGCTACCTGACGGCCTGTCCGACGAACGTCGGGACCGGCATGAGGGCCTCGGTGATGGTCCATCTTCCGGCCCTCGTCATCAACAACAAGGCGGGTCAGGTCTTCACCACCGTGGTCAAGCTCGGCTTCATCGTCCGAGGACTCTACGGCGAGGGCACCGAGGCCGTCGGGAACATCTTCCAGGTCTCGAACCAGGTGACCCTGGGCCAGTCCGAGGCCGAGATCGTGCAGAACCTCCGCAACGTCGTCGAGCAGATCATCGCCCAGGAGAAAGAGGCTCGGGAATCGCTCATGTCCGAGATGAAGGAGCAGATAGAGGACAAGGTGGGTCGGGCCTACGGCATCCTTCTCTACGGTCACGTCTTCTCTTCCAAGGAGGCGATGCAGTACCTCAGCGACGTCCGGCTGGGCGTGGACCTGGGGCTGCTCCCGCAGGTGAACCGCCAGGTCCTGAACGAGCTCCTGGTGGCCATCAGGCCCGGGTACCTTCAGAAGATGGCCGGCCGCGAACTCGACCCCTGGGAGCGGGACACCATGAGAGCCGACCTCATCCGGTCCAGACTCAGACCCGACGGACAGGCTTCAGCCTCGGCATCAGCCTGAAGGTAGAAAGGTGTGAGCGCGCGGCCGAACCGCGCGGGAAGGAGGTTCAAACGATGTTCGCTCGCTACACGGAGAGGGCCCAGCGCGTCATCCTCCTGGCCCAGGAGGAGGCCAGGCGCCGCAAGGAAGGCGTTGTCGGCACCGAGCACATCCTTCTCGGTCTCCTCCGCGAGGGTGAGGGCGTCGGGACGAAGGTCCTCCAGGCGCTCGGCGTCGACCTCGAACGGGCCCGGAGCGAGGTCGAGAAATTGATCGGAGCCGGAGGGACCGGCCGCCCGCAGGGTCCCGTCGAGGGCGTCGTCCTGACCCCGAGGGCGAAGAAGGTCGTCATGGAACTCGCGCCGCGGGAGGCGCAGAGCCTCGGCCACAACTACGTCGGGACGGAACACCTCCTTCTCGCCCTCCTGCGGGAAGGGGAAGGGATAGCGGCCAAGGCCCTCGAGGGGATGGGTGTCGACCTGGAGCGGGCGCGGGGACTGGTCGTCCAGCTCCTCGGCGGGCACCAGGCTCCTCAGGGTCTCTGGGCGCACCTCGCGGGCATGCCCGCGCCGCCCGGGATCCAGGCCCCCGGGCGGCAGCGCCAGGCCCCGGGCAGGTCCAAGACCCCGACTCTCGACACCTACGGCCGTGACCTCACCGCCCTCGCCCGCGAAGGCAAGCTGGACCCGGTCATCGGACGGGAAAAGGAGATCGAACGGGTCATCCAGGTCTTGAGCCGCCGGACCAAGAACAACCCCGCCCTCATCGGCGAGCCCGGCGTCGGGAAGACGGCCATCGTCGAGGGGCTGGCCCAGCGCATCGTTGACAACCGCGTCCCGGAGGTCTTGAAGGATAGGCGGGTCGTGGCCCTCGACCTGGCCTCGCTCGTGGCGGGTTCCAAGTACCGCGGTGAGTTCGAGGAACGCCTGAAGAGGGTGATGAACGAGATCCGCGGCAGCGGCGAGATCATCCTCTTCGTGGACGAGCTCCACACCATCGTCGGCGCCGGGGCGGCCGAAGGGGCCATCGACGCCTCGAACATCCTCAAGCCAGCCCTGGCCCGGGGAGAGCTCCAGTGTATAGGAGCCACGACGCTGGACGAGTACAGGAAGCACATCGAGAAGGACCCGGCCCTCGAGAGACGCTTCCAGCCCATCACCGTCTCCGAGCCGACCGTCGAGGAGACCCTTGCCATCCTCAGGGGACTGCGGGACCGCTATGAGGCTCACCACGGCGTCGAGATCCTGG
>DPMO01000115.1 GCA_003541445.1 Clostridiales bacterium
GCCTTCTCGTGCATGGCCTCGGGGGCCGAGGCCACGAAGGGGACCTTCGGGACGTCGACGCCCCAGTCGTTGGCCATGGCCGTCCACAGGTCGGCCGCCCGGGTGTTGTCCACGCAGGAACCCATGTGGAAGACGAGCGGCAGGCCGGGCTTGACTCCGGAAGCCTGCTCGAGCCGCTTGATGAAGGCCTTCAGCCCGTCGCCGGCGTACTTGTCGACGGCCTCCGGGGTCATGAACCCGTGCTTGGCGAAGGCGACCGCGCCGCAGCCCGTGGCCACGCAGAACACGTCGTTCTTCACGAGCTCCTTGAGGACCTCAGTGTGCCCGAGGTCGTGGACCGTCTTGGCGTTGTTGCAGCCGGCGAAGAGGCACACACCGCGGATCTCGCCCTTCTCGATGGCCTCGGTGAGGACCCGCACGGGGTTGTCCGGGTTGACCTTGCCGAAGATATCCATCATGGCCTCGAGGCTGAAGCCGGCCACGACCTCGCTCTTGTGGTCGGGAACGTCGATCTTGGACGGGTCGCGCTCCTTGAAGGCCTTGATGGCCAGCCTGACCATCTCCTTGGCCGTCTCGAGCGCCCCTTCCTCGCGGAAGTCGAAGTAGTGGGCGCCGGGTATCTTGGCGATGGGGGTCGTGCACATGAGCTTGGTGTGGTAGCACTGAGTCAGAGGCCCGACGGACGGGGCGATGCACTGCACGTCGACGATCATCCCGTCGAGGGCCCCGGTGAGGATGGCCATCTCCTGGGCGGCCTGGTTGGCCGCCATGTAGACGCCGTCACGCATCAGGAGCTCGTTGCCCGTGCAGCAGATGCCGACGACGTTCACCCCCTTGGCCCCCGCGGCCTTGGCCTCGTCTTCGAGCAGTTCCGCCGCGTCAACGACCAGGGAGCTCAGCGTCGGGTTGTGTCCGTGCGTGGCGATGTTGACGTACTCGGGGTCGATGACCCCCAGGTTCGCCTTCGAGACGAGCGGCCCCGGGGTCCCGAAAAGGATGTCGGAGATGTCGGTGGCGAGATGCATCCCGGTGTAGTCGACCAGCGCGGTCTTGAGGGCGCCGAAGATGATGCTCACCGGGTCGGCGTCCATGCCCATGGCCGTCTGGTGCAGGACCTCGACCACCTGGCGGTCGATGGCCGAAGGGGCGATGTTGCAGTGCTTGAACTTGGCCTTGCGGCCCTCGGTGATGGTGGACCAGAGGAAGGTGCACGGCTCGTCGGTGTGCCGGCCGAAGTCGGCGAGCGCGGCCAGGGCCACTTCCTTGGCGAGCTCGCTGTCTGACTTGCCCTCGGTCTCCAGGCCGATCGTCTTGGCCACGCGGCGGAGCTTGGCCGGGTCGGCGATGGTGTAGTCGCCGGCTTTGCCCTCGGCCACGTGCAGGAGGGTCAGGGCCTGGTGTCGCCCGTGGTCGGAATGGCACGAGGCTCCGCCGGCGACCATGCGGGCGATGTTGCGGGCCACGATGGTGTAGTCGGCGGCCCCGCAGATACCTCTCTGCTCACCCGGCTTCTTCGGGTTTATGCGGCACGGGCCCTGGATGCAGATACGGCAGCAGAGGCCGGCCAGTCCGAAGGCGCACTGGGGTGTCTGCTGGAGGTACCTGTCGAAGGCCGTCTCCACACCGCACTCGCGGCACCGCTCGAGAATCTCCCGTGTCGCCGGGTCGCAGGTGCGCGGGGCCTCGTCGGCTCCCCTGCCCTTGCGGGCGCGAGGAGTCCTCGTCTCCTCGGACATCTTCGAACCTCCCTTTCTCTGTCGGTGCGCCGGAGAACGGCGCGGCACCCGGTGACCCGGGTCCAGGCTCGGCCCGGAGCGCGGCCGTGGTCGAGCCGGGGGGACGCCCCGGCCGCCCCAGGGCGACGCCGCGGGCTAGGTCCGCCGGCCTCCGGCCAGCTTCACAATCTCGGGGTAAAGCTCTTCCAGGCTCTCACACAGTCTGCCGCGGAGAACGCCGACGGTCACCGGCCCGTCGCCCTCCTCGTCGCCGGGACCCTCGAGGGCCGCTTCGGCCACGTCCTCGTCATAGGGAACGAGGCCGAGAAGGTCCTCGCCGAAGGTCTCCGCGAGAAAGCGGGCCTCGCGCTCGGTCCGGACCTTGTTGCCGACCACGCGGACCTCGGCCACGCCGAGGTCACGCCCCAGCCGGACCATCGTCGCGGCGCTGTCCGCGCTGACGCGGGTCGGTTCGGTGACCACGAGCAGGAGGTCGACACCCTTCGCCGTGCCCCTTGTGAGGTGCTCGATGCCGGCCCCGAAGTCCAGGACGACAAGGTCATCGCGCCTGAGCACCAGGGCCCCGACCAGCGCCTTGAGGAAGGCGTTCTCCCTGCAGTAGCACTGCGTGCCCGCCGCCTTAACACCCCCCATCCTGAAGAGGGATATGTCGCCCACCCGGACCCGGTAGCGGTCCGGGATGTCGTCAACGTCGGGATTCAGCACCAGGAACGCACCTTTACCGGTACCGGTACGCTCCTCGACCAGGTCCTTCATCTCCACGATCGGGGTGAGTCTCTGGAGGACGGAAGAAGGAAGGCCGAGACTGGCTCCGAGATTGGAGTCCGGGTCGGCGTCCACGGCGAAGACGCGGTGTCCTTTCTCCGCGAAGAGCTTGACCAGTGCGGCGGCGATGGTGGTCTTGCCGACCCCGCCTTTTCCGGCCAGGGCTAGTTTCATGGGCTCTCGCCTCAGTCCAGTAAGTTGTACGCTGTCAGGAAGCTTTCCTTTGGTGGAATGTTCCGAATTCACCTCGATTCCCGACTTAGAGCGGGCGTTCGTGGGACTTATGGCCGAGTTTTCAGTGAATACTCCGCCTGAGGCGGCCGGGCTGGGTCACACCTTCTCTGGGGCATCGCCAGGCCTTCATACGGCCTGAGGCCCTACGGCATGGGCCCTCAGGACGGCTCGAGCGTGCCGGGCCTCCGGGCTCCCGCGCCCCCCGCCGCCGCACGCGCGGCGTAGAGGGCCTCGGCCGCGGCGACGACAAGGTCCTCGGTGTCGAGGTAGTGCGGTGCGGAGCGGTCGAAGAGGACCTGCCCCGAGGGCGGGACCTCGTCGTCCCCCTGCCATATCACGAAACAGATAGGTAGTCTTTCGAAGACCTTCACCGAGGCGGAGGCGTGCCCGAACTCCTCCCGGCGCCCGCCAAGGCTCTCCAGGGCTCGGACCAGGCCTCCGGGCTCGCGGCCGAAGATGCCGACCATCGGGCGGATGGTCCGGTTGGTGAAGGGCGAGACGTAGATCTGCCCGCCGGGCAGCTCGCGGAAGGCTATCCACTCCCCGGAGAGAGGCACACCGGTGGCCTTGGCCAGGTAGTGGACGATGAGGATGCTGGCCGTCAGGAGGGCCTGGCCCGACGGGGCGGGAGGCGCCCCCGGGGCGCCGGGAAGAGGCTCCAGCGGCACGACTTCCCCGTCGGGATAAGAGACACGGTAGAGGCGTCCGAGGAAGGGGAGCTCGAAGGCGGACGCGGCCCGGTCGAAGCGGCAGGCCGCACGCCGAGCGATGCCCTCCGGGTCTGAAAGCTCCGCCAGCATCTCGCAGGCGCGCCGGTAGGCGTGGACGTAGTTGCTCTGGGTCACGGCACCGCTCCGTCCCCGGTCACGTGTTGTGACCTCCCCTGGATTGTAGGTGCTGGACGCGGCGGCGTCAACCGGCCGCCTCCCCCGCCGGCAGCCGTCCGAGGAGGTCGGCCAGGCGCCCGAGGCCCAGGCGCTCCAGGACCTCGCGGCGGGCCCGCCCGTTCTCGTCGAGCCCCCGGGCCTCCCGCCACTC
>DPMO01000190.1 GCA_003541445.1 Clostridiales bacterium
CCCGGCCGTCTCCGTGACGGAAGAGTCTGACGACCCGCCGCCCGCCGATGACGATGGTGACTCTTTCGAGGCCCCTCTTGGTGGGGGCCAGAGCGTTCTCGATGACGAAGGTCGCTCCGGGTTCCCCCGGCGGCACGCTACCTGCCCGCCCTTCCTTGTCAGCCCTTGTAGTACTTCACCCTGTCGGCGTAAGGAGTGATGAACCGCTCGTTGGTGTCGGCTGGGAGGTCGAGGTTCGCGCTGATGAACACCGGCGCCTCCCTGCCCATCCCCGTGAGATTGGCCGACACCTGGACCAGGATGGAGTTCAAGATGGCCGCGTTGGTGATGGTGGTGCAGGGGCCAGCCTTCTGGCGAAGACCCGGGATGGAGACGGTGGCGTCAGCCTCCGGGCCGGCGTTGTCGATGACGATGTCGACAACCTCATATAGCTTCTTCCCGCTGGGGTGCCGTGAGGAGACCCGCGTGGTGTAGTCCATGGAGGTGATGCCCACGACGGTGAGACCGCGCTCCTTGGCCGCCAGCGCGACGTCGATGGGCACAGGGTTCCGGCCGGAGTTGGAGACGACGACAGCCACCTCCCCCGCCCGGGCGTCGTGGTTGTCGAACAGGATGCGCCCGTATCCCTCCAGCTTCTCGAGGGCGCTGTTCTTGTGCGGCCCGTTGTGCGGCCAGAGCCCCTGGTCGAAGACGGGGCTGATGAAGGCGGGCTGACCGGCCCGGAACCACACCTCTTCCACCAGTATCTGAGTGTGCCCGCAACCGAAGACGTGGACCAAGCCTCCGTCCTTGACGCAGTCGGTCATGACGGCCACGGCCCGGGCTATCGCCTCCTCCTGAGTGCGCCAGACCTTTTCCAGGAGGGCGGTGATCGTGGTGAAGTAGGTGTGGGCGAACTGCACCTCCGGGCGGACGCCCGCCCCGCCGGATGAGTCGGATGAGTTGGACATTCCTGGGACCTCCCGCTCCGGCCCGGGCCGGGCGGTTGTCGGGCAACCTCCGGCCCTGGTCCGGTCTTTTGGTCTGGGGTGTCTCGGTCCGGCGGTCCCGGCCGGGGCCAGGTCTCGCTCCGGCCGGGACCGCTCGAGTCCATCTTCCGCCCGCGCTCTGCCTGCCGCCGGTCGGCGGCAAGGCGGACGCGGACGTATCCAGCACTAGCCGCCGAGGCCGATGAGCCAGCCCACGAGACGAATCAGCGCAGCGATGGCGATTCCGTCGGGGACGACGAAGCCGACGCCCGCGGCGCCCAGCGCGCTCAGGTCACCGAAGAGCTGGACGTGCATCGACCACGACGCCAGGAGGAAGCCGGCGAAGGACCAGAAGAACCCGCCGAAGATGGCGCCGCGGCGGCCGGCCAGGGCGTTGCCGAAGATTGCGCCCGAGCCGCTGGCGAAGAAGGCCACAATCATGCTCGGGATGGGTATGGGCCAGCGGAGGGCGATGAGCAGGGCGATGGCCAGGACCTGGGCGATGGTGCCCGTTATGAGCCCTATCATGAGCGAGTTGGGAGCGTAGGGATAGATGACCGGGCAGTCGAGGGCCGGCTTCGCCCCGGGCACGACCTTCGTGGCGATGCCGCGGAAGGCCGGGACCATCTCGGCGATGAACATCCGGACACCCTGCAGCAGCACGAGGACGCCGGCCGTGAAGCCCAGGGCCTTCAAGAGAGCGAAGATGAGGAAGTTCTGGCCGCCGCTCAGGTTCTGCTCGACGTACTCGGGCCCGGCGAACAGGGCCGCGGGGATGGCCACGATGAGCATGATGATGGACATGGAGATGGCCATGTCGCGGAAGAAGCTCCAGCTCTCGGAGACCTTCACCTCTTCGGCGCTGTCCTCGGGCTTCCCGAAGAGCTTGGCAATCCAGGCCCCGACGACGTTGAGCAAGGTCTGCCCGTGCCCGAAGGCGATCTCGTCCGACCCGGTTATCTTGCGCATGATGGGCTGGGCCATGGCCGGGAAGAGGGTGGTGTAAAGACCTTGTATGAGAGAACCGATGGCCACGATGGCCGTCGTCGACAGGCCGAGGGTGTTGAGGGCTATGGCCCACATCCCGGCGTGAATCCAGAGCATGTGGCCCGTGAGGTAGATGTACTTCCACGGCGTCAGGCGGGCCAGGAGGACGTTGACCAGAAAGCCCAGACCCAGGATGAGCGCCGTCTCCCTCCCCAGCTTGGCCGCCACCGAGGCGACGACGAGCTCGTCGAAGGGCACGAAGCCCTGCAGGTCGTAGGCCTGCATGAACATCTTCGTGATCGGGTCGAGGGCCCCCACGATGGCCCCGGCGCCCACACCGAGGATGAGGAAGCCCAGTATCGTCTTGGCCGTGCCGCTCACGACCTCCGGTGCGGCCTTCTTCTGGACGAGGAGACCGATGAGGGCCACGACACCGATCACGATTGCCGGCGTGCTGAAGAACTCCACGATGAACTCCAGCATGGCGGTCTCTCCCTCCCCTTTCGGAAACTAGACACTGTTCCGAACCTTGAGCTGACAAGCGCCTCTCCCGGTGGTCCTCACGACCACCTTCCGCGTCCGTCCATGTACCACCCCCCAGCTTGTGAAGAGTCAATCAGGGCTGAGCGTCGAGGAACTCCCTTACGACGGGTAGAAGCTTCTCTTCAATCTCCTGCCGGTCGGTGAGATTGCTGATCAACACGACTCGTCCTTGGTAGTCCTCGAGGTGCTTCTTCATGTCCATGGGAGCGACGACGATGTCCGCGTCCTGCCCCTTGAAGCTTCCGAGGTCCCAGGCGTGAAGCTCGGCCTTGATGCCGTGGGCCTCCAAGATTTCCCCGATGAACATCTTGAGCATCAGACTCGTCCCGAACCCCATCCCGCAAAGCGCGACAACCCTCACCTGATGTCCCTCCTCACGAGCCTGCGGGGGCAAGCGGAGCCCCCCGCAGGACGGCCAGGATGTCTTCCTCGGTCGCGGCCCGCCGGAGGGCCGCCACCCTTCCGGGGTCGGACAAAAGGCGCGAGAGGGCGGCCAGGACCTCGATATGCTGGTCACGGTCTGGCGTCCCGAACGGGAACACGAGGTCGACCGGGTCGTTGACCTCACTGCCGAACGACACCGGCCTGGCGAGGCGCACCAAGCCTATAGCCGCCCGCAGGACCCCGTCCTCGGGCCGGGCGTGAGGCAGGGCCACGCCCGGTGTGACGACGATGTAGGGCCCTATCTCGCGCACCGTGCGGACCATGGCCTCGGTGTAGGCTGGCTCGATGTCACCGGCCTTCTCAAGGACCTCCCCGGCGAGCCTCACGGCCTCCTCCCAGTCGCGGGCCTCTACGTCCAGAGCCACCCGCCCGGTGAGGCACCGGGCCAACCTTTCCATTTTGTAGCCACCTTCCGGTGTAGCTGACTGTCTCGCCGTCACGGCCTCGGCCGCCTCACAGCCCCAGCCTCACCACGTGCGACAGGTTCTGCGGCCGGTCCGGGTCGAGCCCCTTGCTCACGGCCCGCTGGTAGGCCAGGAGCTGTCCCGGCAGGACCATGAGCAGGGCCCGGGCCCAGTCGTCGAGGTCGGCCTCGGGAAGGGGGATGAACCAG
>DPMO01000151.1:0-3831 GCA_003541445.1 Clostridiales bacterium
CCGGCGGCTGGCTACAGTCTATCCGCCCGTTGGCGGTAAACTCTACCGTCGTTGACGGTATTGTTTAAGGTATGCTCCACCCCGCTGAATACCCGCGGCCAGTTGCCGGGCTGCTGGCAGCGTTGGCGTTCACGCCACTCAGAAAACTACACCGCGATTGACGGTATTCTTTCTCGAGGACATACCCTCCCGTCGGCGCCTACACGGTTCGACACGCCCGCGGGCCGGCCCCCAGGGTCGCGGCGGCGATGACGAGTCCGGTGACCCCGGCCAGACTCCCGGCCCAGAAGACCCCCCGGTATCCCGCCGACGCGAACACGAGGCCCATCACGACCGGCCCCAAGGTCTGCCCGACCCTGAGCATGGTCCCGTTGAGCGACATGAAGATGGCCCGGTGCTCGAGCGGGGCCAACTCGGCGAGGATGGTCTGGAGGCTGGGGACGATCACGCCGTGCCCCGTGCCGAAGATGAGGACGGGGACCACCAGGAGCCACATCTCCCGGACGAGGGGGACCACGGCCAGCGAAACGGTGTAGGCGAGGAAGCCGGCCTTCACCAGGGTGGGCTTCGCGAACCTCCGGGCCAGGGTTCCGAGCTGTGACGACGCCGCGGCGGTGGTGATGGACATGATGAACATCATGGCCCCGATGACGTGGGGCGGAGCCTCGAAGACCCGTCCGAGGAGGAGCGTGAAATAGGTCAGGTAGCTACCGTAGAGGATGACGAAGATGAGCGTCCCCGAGGCGAAGACCCCCAGCACGCGCGCGTCCCGCAGGCCCTTCCAGGCTCCCTTCAGATAATCGCGGAGGTCGCCCTGTCCGTCGGGTTGAGGACTCTCCAGGCGCCGGGCCACGACGACTCCGAACGGTAGGGCCAGCCACGGCAGGAGGAAAGGCCAGTTCCAGCCAACCACGGCCAGTCCGCCCCCGACGAGCGGGTAGACCGCTGTGCCCAGGCTGAGGACGCTGGCGTTCAGCCCCATGGCCCGCGCTCTGGCCGGTCCCTCCCAGAGGTCTCCGATGAGGGTGGTGCTGAGGGAGCCGAGAGCCGCCGCCCCGGTGCCCTGGACCACGCGCAGGGCCAAGAGCACGTCGAGCCTCCGGGTGAAGGCGCAGAGCCCCCCGGCCAGCCCGAAGAGGAACAGGGAGGGAACGAGCACCCGCTTCCGGCCGAGGCGGTCGGCGACGACCCCGGCGAAGGGGGTCAGCAGGACCCCCGGGAGGGTGAAGGCGGTTATGAGAAGGCCCACTTCGGCTTCTTCGAACCCGAAGGCCTCGACGACCTTCGGCAGGGCGGGGGCGATGCTGGACACGCCCATCACCCCGAAGAGGGTGACGCCGAAGACCATGAGGAGTTCAGCTCGGAGGTCTCGGAGTCGGTCCATGTCGCCATCCTGTTCTGTTCATGGTTGAGGCGCCTGGCCTTCTGGGGGACGGACAAGTCAATCGTATCAAAACCATGCCCGATGGACCAATCGTGATGGAGGCTCAATCGGCTGAGGCAGGCGGGTCGTCGTTCACTTTTCGACGTTTCTTGCGAGCAGTCACCGACTCGTCGACGACCTTCATTCAAGAAGGAATCCGTCGAGACACGTCGAAACTGCTGGGCGGTAGCGTTTACATGAGACCGGCCCGGACCTTGGAGACGTTTACAGCCAACCCGGTCGGTCTCCCCTTGCCGGCCTGCCCGGCCGCCAACCAGGTGAGATGAGCGGAGGTGCCCCGGCCCCTTGTCCAGGACGACGATGCGAGACGTGGCCAGAGAGGCCGGCGTGTCCATCGCCACGGTTTCACGGGTCGTCAACGGTGTGGGTCCGGTGGCCGAGCCCACCCGGCGCCGCGTCCTGGAGGCCATCCGCCGTCTGAACTACAGCCCGAACCTCGTCGCCAAGAGCCTGGTCCATCGGGGCACGAAGAATCTGGCTCTCTTCGTTCCCGACATCATGAACCCGTTCTTCCCCGCCATCGCCCGGGGGGTGGCCGACGCCGTGGCGTCAGAGGGGTACACGGTGGTGCTCTGCAACACCGACGACTCCACAGAGATGGGACCCCACTTCGAGCGCCTTCTCCGGGGGAACTTCGTGGACGGGGCCATTCTCTGCGGCACGGCCTGGGACGCGGCGTTACTGTCGCGGCTCATGCCGGCGGACCTGCCGCTCGTGGTGATGGACCGGCGGGTGCCCGGTCTCCGGGCGGACAGCGTGGAGGTCGACAACAGGCTGGGCGGCTTGATGGCCACGCGCCATCTTCTGGACGTGGGGTGCAGGCGCATCCTGCATCTCGGCGGGCCGGTCGGCGTGAGCACGGCCGAAGGACGGCTGGCTGGCTACCTTGAGGCGCTCGGGGCGCATGAGGCGCTCGACCCCGGCGGGACGGCGGAGACCGACAACGACCTCGTCAGCCGCGGCCCGTTCCGGGCCGAGAGCGGGTACTCGAGGACCCGGGCCGCTCTGGAGAGCGGCCTTGCCTTCGACGGCATCTTCGCGGCCAACGACCTTCTCGCCCTTGGAGCCCTGCAGGCCCTCAGGCAGTTCGGGCGGCGGGTCCCCGAGGACGTGGCCGTGATCGGCTTCGACGACATATACATGGCGGCCCTGGCCCTGCCGCCTCTCAGCACCGTGGCCCAGCCGACCTACCGCCTGGGCACCATCGCCGGCAGGATGCTCATGGCCCGTCTGGACCGCTCGGCGTGCCCGGCTCATCCCCAGCCTGAGCCCAAGCGTGTGGTGCTTGAGCCGTCCCTGCGGATAAGGGAGTCGACGCGGCGCGGGAGGGTCCGAGGGTCTGAGGAGGAGTGACGTTGCAGTCTAGGCCTGTCCTCGTGGTCGGCAGCCTGAACATGGACCTGGTGGTGTTCTGTCCCCGCCGTCCTCGGCCGGGGGAGACGGTCACCGGAACGGGCTTTGCGACCTTTCCCGGAGGGAAAGGGGCCAACCAGGCCTTCAGCGCCGGCCGGCTCGGCGGGCGGGTGAGCATGGTCGGCCGTGTCGGCGACGACGACTTCGGCCGCAGGCTCACGGCCAGCCTGGCGGGAGCGGGGGTGGACACGGGGCGCGTTCTGCGGACCCCGGACGTCCCCACCGGTGTGGCCTGCATCACCGTCGAGGAGGACGGCGAGAACAGCATCGTCATCGTCCCGGGCGCCAACGGCCGTCTGACCCCGGACGACGTCGAGCGGAGCCGCGACCTCTTCGAGCGGGCCGGAGTCGTGCTCCTCCAGCTCGAGGTGCCCCTCGAGACGGTCGTGGCGGCGGCCCGCCTGGCCCATTCTTCCGGTGCGACCGTCCTGCTCGACCCGGCCCCCGTCGCGTCCGGGCCCCTGCCCGGGGAGCTTCTCGCGGCCGTCGACGTGCTTCTGCCGAACCAGCATGAGGCGGCCGTTCTTGCCGGACGCCCCGCTCCCGACCTGACCACGGCCAGGGTGGTGGCCGCCGACCTCTTGGGTCTCGGGCCGCGGGTGGTCGTCCTCAAGCTCGGAGCGCAGGGTGCCCTCATCAGCACCGGCAGTCAGTGCGACCACATCAGAGGCATCGAGGTCCCGGTCGCGGACACGACGGCGGCCGGCGACGCCTTCGCCGGGGCCCTGGCGGTGGCCCTTTCCGAGGGTCGCGAGCTCGCTTCCGCGGTGGCCTTCGCCAACCGGGCCGCAGCCCTGTCGGTGACCAGGCGCGGTGCCCAGCCCTCGATGCCCCTGCGCCGCGAGGTGGAACGGCTGGCCGCCGCGGGGGACCGCTATGCTGATATCCGGGCGGCCGAACGTCGCTTTCAGTCGGCTCCCGACGAGCAGTCGGCTCCCGACGAGCAGTCGGCTCCCGACGAGCAGTCGGTTCCC
>DPMO01000151.1:4005-5632 GCA_003541445.1 Clostridiales bacterium
GACGAGCAGTCGGTTCCCGACGGAACGCGCCAGCCGGCGTCTGTTCCGTCGGTTGCGACCGAGACGACCGAGCAGGAAGGAGGTGACAGCAAGACATGAGGAAGTGGTTCGCTCTTCTGGTGGCCGTAGCCCTCATGGGGTCGGTCCTCACGGCCGGATGCCTCGGGGGCGGTGCGGACGAGGACAAGGTCAAGGTCGTGCTTCTCCTCAACGGCAACCTCGGGGACAAGTCGTTCTTCGACTCGGCCAACGCCGGCGTCCTGCGGGCCGAGGAGGAGCTGGGTGTCGAGGTCAAGGTCATCGAGATGGGGCTCGACCAGTCCAAGTGGGAGCCGGCCCTGGCCGACGTGTCCACGCAGGACTACGACCTCATCATCGTCGGCACCTGGCAGATGACCGAGTACCTCGAGAAGATCGCACCGCAGCACCCCGACAAGAGGTACATCATCTTCGACACGGCCGTGGACTACACCAAGGCCGACCTCTCCAACGTCTACTCGATTCTCTACAAGCAGAACGAGGGTTCCTTCCTGGCTGGAGCCCTCGCGGCCATGGTGACGACCTCGGACATGCCGCTCGCCAACCCGGAGAAGCTCATCGGCTTCCTCGGCGGCATGGACATCCCGGTCATCAATGACTTCCTGGTCGGCTATATCGAAGGCGCGAAGTACGTCGAGCCTGACATCAAGGTCGCCATCTCCTACGTCGGCAGCTTCGGCGACCCGGCCAAGGGCAAGGAGATGGCCCTCGCCCAGTACCAGATGGGCGTGGACATCGGGTTCAACGTGGCCGGTGAGACGGGCCTCGGTCAGCTCGACGCGGCCAAGGAGATGAACCGCTACGCCCTCGGAGTCGACTCCGACCAGGCGTTGCTGTTCAAGGATTCCGACCCGGAGAAGGCCGGGCTCATCGTCACCTCCATGCTGAAGCGGGTCGACAACTCGCTCTACCGCGCCATCGACCTCTATCTCAAGGGTGAGCTTCCGTTCGGTGAGGCTGAGTCCCTCGGGCTCGCCGAAGAGGCCGTGGGCCTGGCGGACAACGAGTACTACCGGCAGCTCACGACGGAAGAGATGAGGCAGACCCTCGCCGAGATCGAGGCGAAGATCCTGAGCGGTGAGATCACCGTCAGCACCGCCTTCGGTATGGACAGCGCCGACCTCGACGCTCTGCGCAACTCGGTCAGGCCCGGCAGCTAGGTCTTGAGGCCTAGGAGGCTGGGAGGCCTGGCAGGTCGAGCAAGCAGGCGAGCAGGCCGGGGCCGGGCCGGCGCGCGGCCCCGGCCTGCGAGGGCGGAGCGAGCAGACGGGATGGTGAAGGCCGGCGCGCGCGCCGTGGAGGAGGGGCTCTGATGGACGCACTCCTCGAGATGAAGCGAATAACGAAGGTCTACCCCAACGGGGTCGTGGCCAACGAGTCGGTCGACTTCTCCGTCGCCCGGGGGGAGATCCACGCCCTGGTCGGTGAGAACGGCGCCGGGAAGACCACGCTGATGAAGGTCCTCTTCGGCCTGGAGCGGGCTGACGAGGGCGAGGTCTTCTACAAGGGCGAGAAGGTCGACATCACCTCGCCGTCCGTGGCCATCAGCCACGGGATAGGGATGGTCCACCAGCACTTCATGCTCGTC
>DPMO01000299.1 GCA_003541445.1 Clostridiales bacterium
TTGGAGAACAGCGCGGAGGGGAAGCCGGCCCGGGAGGCCGGGACCCGCGCCCTGAGCCGCGAGGGGGCCGCGAAGGGGTCGCCCTGGACGTGGTCGATGTAGAGGGTCCAGCCCGGGAACCCGTAGGCACCCTCGATGTCCTTGTAGGCCTTGTAGCCCCGCCCGTCAATCCGGGTGAGCGTCCGGCGGAGTTCGTCGGCGTCTCTCAGTATTGCGTGTCCCTCCAGTCGTCCACCCCGCCCGGTCCGGGGGCGCCCTCGCCGGTAGGATGTGACGGGGAGGACAGGGGCACACTTTCGATGGTCGGGCCTGTGAGTTCCTGCCGGCAAGGCCGGGGCCGTGCGGGCTGGTGGGGCCGGGCCCCGCCGCTACGGACCGGCTCCGTCACCGGTCTCGGCGCCCATCCTGATGAGCTCGCTCACGGTGACGCATCTGTAGCCGTTCTCGTGCAGCCACTCGAGGATGATGTCGAGCGCCTCCTTCATCTTCTCCCCTTTCTGCCCGGCCGCATCGTGCATGAGGACGATGTCGCCGGGTTTGATGAGACCGCACACGCGGGAGGCGAGCCGGCGGGCGTCCGGGGTCAGCCAGTCGCGGCTGTCGAGGGAGCAGCGGATGACCGTGTAGCCCCTGGACTGGACGATACGTAGGGATACCTCGTCGTGGACGAGGTAGGGGAAGCGGAAGAGGGTCGGGCGGACCCCGAGGACCCTCTCCAGGACGGCCTCGCTGCGGTCGAGTTCCCTGCGGACGGTTTCGGCACTCACCCCTCTGAGGGCCCTGTGGCTGTAGCCGTGTGAGGCTATCTCGTGGCCGTCGGCGGCCACCTGCCGGGCGACGTCGGCGTACTTCACGGCCACGACCCCGGTCAGGAAGAAGGTGCACCTGACCGAGTGCTTCCGGAGAGCCTCGAGAACGGCCGGGGTAACCTCGGGGTCCGGGCCGTCGTCGAAGGTGATGGCCACGACCTTGGTCTCGACAGGGACCGAATAGACGATGCCGTCATACGTTCCGTGCCCGTATCCCCTGATCCACGGGATTGACCCGGCCTCGGGCAACTGGAGCCAGAGGTAGAGCAGCACGGTGGAAACCAGGGCCGCTCTCACCCAATGGCCGGTTCCCCTCAACCTTTGACCTGTGCCGGCTCGGGTCAACAGGGTTCACCTCGTCGCTGACCCTATATGCCGCCTAGGCGCCGGTTCTTCCCGACCCGGGTCTGCACCCGGCCGCTCCTCCCCCTGACCCCCTGTGCACCTAGCACTCGTCGCGGCAGACCTCGCCGTCGGCGGTCAGGGTCAGGAGTCCCCCGACCGTCTTCCGGGCGCTCGCGACGGCCTCCGGGTCGAGAAAGTAGTGCACGCGGGGACCGCGGCGCTCTCCTCGCACGAGACCGACGTCCTTCAGGACCCGGAGGTGCTGGGACACGGCCGGCTGGCTGACGCCGAGGCGTCGGGCCAGGGCTCCGACGCACAGAGGCTTGGTCTCGTCTTGCCGGGACAGAAGCCTCACCAGGGCGAGCCGTGTGGGGTCGCTGAGAACGGCGAAGAGCCTCGCCGCCTCCTCGATGGGGCCGTCTGTGACGGTCTTGCCCTCTGCCACAGTCTGTGACCTCCTCTGCTTCTCCCTCCCGCTCCCGGTGGCGCGGAGGGGAGCCCGCTTAGTATATGCGCATACCCTTATACGCTACCATGCCCTGGTTGTCCTGCCGAAACCCACCGGCTGTCTGCTGTTTCTCTTTGAAGACCAGCGGGCCCCGGTCCGCGACGGCCCGCGGGCTGACGCGTCCAGGTGCGGTTGCCGGGGACCGGTCGGTGCTGGTAGGCTGGTGTCGAGGAGCCGAACCTGGAAGGCATGAGAGAGACGTCGTCCCCTGGAGGAACGGAGGTTCCCGATGGGAGAGGAGTGAGGAAAGATGCTTCTGAGCGTCTTTCAGGTTCTCGTCGCTGCCAGCTGGATTTACTGGCTCACGGCCTGCTGGCTCACCCGCGCCTTCTTCCGGTCCCCGCTCCCTCCGCGCGGGAAGCCCGGTTTCACGCCTCCGGTGTCCGTGCTCAAGCCGGTGCGCGGCGTGGACTTCGAGGCCTACGAGAACTTCAAGAGCTTCTGCCTCCAGGACTACCCTGAATACGAGATACTCTTCGGCGTGGACGAGCCGGACGACCCGGTGGTCCCGGTCATCCACCGGCTCCAGCGCGACCACCCCGAACTCAGCATCCGCCTTGTCGTCGCCAAGCCGATGGGGGCCAACCGGAAGGCCGCCGTCCTCTACCAGCTGACCTCGGCGGCGAGACACGACATCCTGGTCATCAGTGACAGTGACATGCGGGTGAGACCGGATTACCTCAGGCGGGTCGTGGCCCCGCTCGCCGACAGGCGTGTGGGTCTCGTCACCTGCCCCTACATCGGGGAGGAGGCGCACAGTCTTCCGGCCCGCCTCGAGGCCCTCTACATGGGCGTGACCTTCCTCCCCTCGGTGATCGTCGCCCGGCGGGTCCTGTCCATGCGTTTCGCCCTCGGGGCGTCTCTCGCCCTTCGGCGCACGGACCTCGAGCGCATCGGGGGCTACGCGGCCCTTGTCGACTACCTGGCAGAGGACTACCAGGTCGGCGTACGCCTTTCGGCCCTGGGGCTGAAGGTCCACCTTTCCGATTACGTCATGACGAGTATCCTCGGGCCCACGACCTTCCACGAGGAATGGGACCGGGAGGTCAGGTGGGCGCGCGCCAGCCGGGTCAGCCGTCCCAGGGAGTACCCGGGGCTCATCCTCTCCTTCAGCACACCGCTGGCCGGGGCTCTGGCCTGGCTCTCGGGCTTCTCACCGGCCGCCGTGCAGGCCCTCGCCGTCAGCCTCGT
Organism: Clostridiales bacterium; assembly: GCA_003541445.1. Lineage (GTDB taxonomy): Bacteria > Bacillota > Sulfobacillia > UBA995 > UBA9673 > UBA9673. The sequence goes on from DPMO01000299.1 coordinate 2,854, forward strand.
CCTCCGGTGGGCCGTCGGGTGGCTCGTCTCCGGTTACACCGGTGACAGGGTCTCGCGCCGCTCACTGGTCTGGCTTCCCGTCCGCGACGTGCTCACCGCTCTGGTCTGGCTGGCCGCGGGCATCGGGCATCACGTCGTCTGGCGTGGGGAGCACTACGAACTCGAGCGCGGAGGTCTGATGAGGCGGGTCACCCCGCTCTCGGTCCACTTCGAGGAGGGAGGGGAGGAAGGGGATGTGCCGGATGGTCTTGAGGACGGTGGTGAGGGGACTCGACTTCCTCCTGCGGCGGGCCTGCGGCATCCGAGAGTTCACCCGTGACCCCGATTGCATCCTGCGTCTCTCCGTGGGGAGGTGTGGGCGCGACCTGGTCCTTTCGGACGGGACCACGGTGCGCCGGGGAGAGCCGGTGGGAGACCTTCACCTCTGGAACGAGAGGGTCCCGTCGATGCCTCCGGGAGGCCCCGACCTGGCGTGGGGTCTGGCCTTCGGGCGACGGATGAGGCGCTCCCTGGCGCTTCTGGCCCGGGCGGTCGAGGACGACCCTAAGCTTCGCCGCCTCAAAGCCTTCCGGGCGGCGGGTTCGGTGATGGGGTCGGCCCTCCCCAGGGCCGTGGCCGCCCTCGCGGCGCGGCTGGGCTTCGACGTCGTCGAGCCGGAGGGCCCGCGGGGACCTTGGCCGCGCTTCGTCGAGTTCTGGGAGAACGCCTACGCCTTGGCCCTCGTCTGGGCTTTCAATCCCCCGAGCTTCGAGGCGAAGGCCCTCATGGGGCTTCGCCGGGTCCAGTTATGGATATCGAGGGACAGGCTCATCGACACCCATGCGGGACCGGGGGAGCCTCCGCAGCGGGAGCCGGAGTCCCGGCGGAGGGGGCCGGAGCCCGGCCGGATGTGATGCAGGGACGCCCCAGGAGCGCCTGTGCTGGGGTCTTCGCCGGAAGGAGATGTGTGGAGTGCTGAAAGGCTACGCCGGACGCATCCTACGGGTCGACCTCTCCACGGGGACGGCCGACAGCGAGGCTGTCCCCGAGGAGTGGGCCCGGGCGTTCTTCGGAGGGCGCGGGTTCGCCGCAGACCTCCTGGCGCGCGAGCTCGCCGCCGGCACGGACCCTCTCGGCCCGGGCAACAAGTTCGTCATCGCCACCGGTCCCCTGGCCGGAAGCGGTGTCGCCGGCTCGACGCGGCACATCACCGCCTGCCGGTCCCCGCTCACCAGCGGCTGGGGTGAGGCCAACGCCGCGGGCCGGTTCGGGCCCATGATGAAGGCGGCCGGCTTCGACGCCATCGTCGTGGAGGGGCGGGCCGAGAGGCCCGTCTACCTCTGGGTCACCGGCGGCCGGGTCGAGATCCGCGATGCGTCCGGCGTGTGGGGGCTCTTCACCGCCGACGCCCGCGAGGCCCTTCTCCGGGAGACGCATCCGGGAGCGGAGGCGGCCGTCATCGGTCCGGCCGGCGAGCGGGGCTGTCTCTTCGCCTGTGTCATCAGCGAGAACGACCGGGCCGCCGGCCGTAGCGGGACGGGGGCGGTCATGGGGTCCAAGAACCTGAAGGCGGTCGTCGTCCACGGGGAGGACCCCGCGCCGGTCCACGACGAAGAGCGCCTGGCCGCCCTCCGGAAAGAGATCGTCCGCCTCTGCCTGGAGCACCCGAACTGCAGGGGGCTCCGGGAGAACGGGACGGCCAACGGCATCGGCCCGCACGACGCCCTCGGGATGTTCCCCCACCGCAACTTCCGTGAGGGCACCTCCCCGCGCGTCGGCGAGGTGGACGGACCGACCATGACGCGGACCATCCTCTCCGGCCGGAAGGCCTGCCGGGGCTGTCCGGTGGCCTGCCGGCGGGTGGTGGAGGTCAGGGAGGGGCCCTTCGCCGTCGACCCGCGCTACGGCGGGCCGGAGCTCGAGACCATCGGCGCCCTCGGGACGTGCGTGGGTCTCTACGACCTCAGGGCCATCGCCAAGGCGAACGAGCTGTGCAACAAGTACGGTCTGGACACTATCAACACCGGGCTTTCCATCGCCTGGGCCATGGAGTGCTCGGAGCGCGGCATCCTCACCCGGGCGGACGCGGGCGGCCTCGACCTCACATGGGGGAACGCGGAGACCGTTCTCGCCCTGATCAGACAGATTGCCGAGGGTGAGGGGCTGGGCGCCCTGCTCGGCAAGGGCCTCAAGGCGGCGTCCGCCGAGGTCGGCCGGGGCAGTGAGGAGTTCGCCATGCAGGTGAAGAACCAGGCCTTCCCCGTGCACATGCCGCGGGGCAAGGTCGGCCAGGGCCTGTCCTACGCGACGTCGAACCGGGGCGCCTGCCACACCCAGGGCATCCACGACACGAGCATCGAGGCCGGGAAGACGGCCCCGGAGATCGGCTTCACCGACCGCTACCGGGGCCTTTCGAGCCGGTCCAAGGAGCTGAAAGCGGAGGTCGAGGCCCTGGCCCAGAACTACCGGGCCGCCCAGGACAGCCTCATCGTCTGCCGTTTCACCTCCTGGGACTACGGCCCGACGACCCCGGCGATGCTCTGCGAGGTCCTCCACGCCGTCACCGGGTGGGACGTCACCCCCGAAGAGCTGATGCTCGTCGGGGAGAGGGTCTTCAATCTCTGCCGTCTCTTCAACCTGAGGGAAGGCTTCGGCCGGAAGGACGACACCCTTCCCACCCGGTGCGGCACCAACCTCCCGGAGGGGCCGTGCAGGGACTCGGTCATCACCAAGGCCGACCTCGACCGGATGCTCGACGAATATTACGACTTCCGCGGCTGGACCCGGGACGGGGTGCCCACGGACGAGACCCTGCGGCGCCTGGGTCTCCAGAGACTGTGAACGTCAGGCCGCGAACAAGGCGGAGGGCCGGAAACCCGAGGGTCCCGGCCCTCCGCTCTGCTCAGTTCTCCTCCCGACCCTCCTCCGCCGGGGCGCCGTCCCGCGGCGGGGGGCGGCCGGCCCGTCAGGCCTACGGGACGAGCGACAAGGTCCGGTAGGCGCTGACCATGCCGTGTCCGAAGTACGGGTCGACGCCGACCCGCCCGATGTCCTCGGCCGACTGCATGACGATCTCGGCGATCTGCTGGGCGCCGAGTTCCGGGTGGGTCGAGGCAACGAGAGCGGCCACGCCCGAGACCTTCGGGCAGGCCATGGACGTCCCGGCCATCCAGGCGTAGGCGACCAGCGGCGTGCCGTCGGGCAGGACCAACGCGTACGTGTTCAGGCACATGTCGTACCACCAGCCCGGCTCGGGCCAGCGCTGGAAGTCACCGCCGGGGGCGGCCAGGTCGATGTACCCGGGTCCGTAGTTGGAGTAGGACGCGAGAGAATCGTCGGGCCCGGTGGCGGAGACGCAGACGACCCCGGGCATCCAGGCCGGGACGGTGAAGGAGGCCCCGACGAACCTGTAGCCCAGGTGGCCGTAC
>DPMO01000162.1 GCA_003541445.1 Clostridiales bacterium
GGTGGGCACGCCCCCTTCGTCCCAGCCGGCCATGGCGTAGTAGAGCCGCCTGGCCCTCTCCAGAACCTCACGGTCCACGGCCACGCCCTCCAGGGGGCCTCCCCCGAACGCCTGGAAGAACCTCTCCGGCAGGCGGTCCTGCGAGGCGTCAATCCCCCGCGCAAGGTTGAAGAGGCGCGCCAGGACGGCCGCCCTCTCCCCGACCTTCACGAGCTCCCACAGACTGGCGTTCCAGCCGGTCACCGCCCGGACCATGTCCACCACCTGCAGCATGTCCCAGGGGGTGAAGTAGCACATGACCGCGCTGTCCAGGAAGTGCTGCCAGCTCACCTTGTAGTGGAAAAGCCTGACCTTGGCCGGGCTGAGGTCGTCGGCCGGGAGCGGCTCCAGGATGCCGAGGGGCATGACGCTCTTCACGCTCTTGGTGTAGATGGTGTCGTGGATGTTGTGGCAGTGGTCGGCCCCGGTCGGAGAGACCTCGTAGCCGAGCCCCAGCCCCGCCTTCAGCCTGGGCTCGTGCATCGGGACCTCCTGGCCCTTGACGTGCATGGCCAGCTCGCGCGCCCGGCCGCCGAGCCTCTCGGCCGCCCGGGCCACCCCGCCCGCCAGGAGCTCACCGAGCCGGCCCTCGCGGCGGGCGATCCTCTCGACGGCAGCCACCATGGCCTCCGCGCTCCCGAACCTGAGCTCCAGCCCGTCCGTGTGCTCCGGGGTGAGGAGCCCCTCCTCGAAGCACTCCATGGCGAAGGCCACCGAGACCCCGGTCGAGATGGTGTCCATCGCGTGGGCCGCGCAGAGCTCGTTGCCCTTGCAGATGGCGTGAAGGTCCGAGACCCCGCACAGCGACCCCAGAGCCCCGATGGTCTCGTACTCCGGACCCCCGTAGGTCGGGTCGACGGGCCAGGGGCTCTCCGCCCTCACCACCCTCTTGCACGCGATGGGACAGGCGTGGCACGTGTCGGTGCCGATGAGAAGGGTGCTGTTCAGGGCCTCGGCCCCTATCCTGTCGGCCCCCTCGAAACTGCCCTCGCGGAAGTTCCGCGTCGGCAGGCCCCCCTGGGCGTCGAGAGGCGCCACGACCCCCGGCGTCCCGTTCTCGTGGAAGGCCCTGTTCTTCTCGAGGCCCGTCGTCGCCATCCACCTCGCCAGCTCCCTGAGCCGCCCGGAGTCGGCCACCTCCGGGGTCCCCGTCCCCCTCACGGCCACGGCCCGGAGGTTCTTCGAGGCCATCACGAGACCACACCCGCACCGGCCGGCGAAGTGGGTGAGGTCGAACACCACGTTCGCGTAGACGACCCCGCGCTCGGCCGCGGGACCGCACTGGGCCACCCGCACGCGCCCGTCGCCCAGCTCGGCCTTTATGGCCGCCTCCACCTCGGCCGTCGTCCTGCTCCTGAAGCCCGAGGCGTCCTTGAGCTCCACCCTGTCGTCGGAGATGTGAACCCAGGTCGGGCGGTCGGCGCGGCCCGTCACGATGACCGCGTCCCACCCTGCACGCTTGAGCTCGGCCCCCCAGAACCCGCCGCCCTCGACGCTCCCGAAGCCCCCTGTCAGCGGTGACAGGCAGGCCACCCCGGTGCGGGAACCGCCGGCCACCCGGGCGCCGGCCAGGACACCCGGAGCAAGGATGAGGAGGTTCCCGGGGTCGAGGGGCCTTGTCCCCGGCCGGACCTCACGCAGGAGGTAGTATGCCGCCAGGGCCCGGCCTCCGAAATACCGCCTGTAGAACGACTCGGGCGGCCTCTCCGCCGAGACCTCCCCGCGGCTGAGGTCGACGCGCAGTATCTTGCCTGTGAAACCGGGCACCGTCCCACCCCTTTTCAGCCGCCGGCGACCGGCGGGACGAAGGTCACTTCGTCCCCCGGAGCGAGCGGGTGGTCGGCCGTCACCCGCCTGCCGTTGACGATGACGATGAAGACCTCGTCGTCGGGTATGCCCAGGGTCTTCCTGAGCTCATCGGCCGTGAGACGGCCCTCCTCAGGGCAGTCCACGACCGTGGGCGAGCCCCCCGGGAGGCGGGCCGCCAGAAGGCCCAGGGCCTTGACTCTGATCACGTCCTTGGCCACATCCAGCTCTCCTCCACCGGGCGGTCCTGCCGCTGGTCAGGCCTGGCAGCCCCTGCGGCCGGGCTCGGGCATGTCGGCCTTCCGGGCGTCGAAGACCTCCTCACCGTTTATGAAGACCTTTTCGCAGCGGGTGAACGTGCAGAAGGGGTGGCCGTCGAAGATGGCGATGTCGGCGTCCTTCCCGGGCTCCAGGCTCCCCATGCGGTCGGCGACCCCGATGATCTCGGCCGCGTTGATGGTGACGGCCTTCAGGGCCTCCTCCTCCGGCAGACCGAAGCGGACCAAGACTCCGGCGTGCACCGGGAGCCAGCGGGTGTTGGAGACCCCGTCGACCTGGATGGCTATCTTCACCCCGGCCTTGGCCAGGATACCGGCGTTGGCCAGGGTGAAGTCCTCGAGCTCGAGCTTGGCCCGGTAGAGGTCGTTGGGCCCGACGGTGCAGGGTATCTTCTTCTCCGCCAGGATGTCGGCGATCTTCCACCCCTCGGTCGCATGCTCGATGGCGATATCGAGGTCGAACTCCTCGGCGATGCGCAGGGCCGTCAGGATGTCGTCGGCCCGGTGGGCGTGGATGCGGCACCGGAGCTCGCGTCGGAGGCACTTGGCCAGCATCTCCATCTTGAGGTCGCGGTCCGGGTACTTCGGCTCGACCTTGGTGCCCTTGTCCTTGGACTCCCTCTCGGCTTCCTCCTCGGCCCGGCGGAACTTCTCCATGTAGGTCCGGGCCTTGACGAGGGCGTCGCGGAGCGCCGCCGCGTTGCCCATGCGGGTCATGGGGAACTTCTTCTGCGACCCGTAGACCCTCTTGGGGTTCTCGCCGAGGGCCATCTTCATCGACTCCGACCCCGGTACGACCATGTCCTCGACGGCCCTGCCCGGGAGGAGCTTGACGACGACGCCCGTCCCGCCCACGACGTTGCCGCTGCCGGGGCCGGTCCAGGCCGCCGTCACTCCGGCCGATAGGGTGTCCTTGAAGGCCGGGTCGGCCGGGTTTATGGCGTCGACGGCCCTGAGGTGCGGGGTGACGGGGTCGGTCATCTCGTTCCCGTCGATGGTCATCTCGGTCGCCGGCTCACCGAAGACGCCCATGTGGCTGTGGGCGTCGATGAGGCCGGGCATGACCCACTTGCCGGCCGCATCGATGACCTCGGCCTCCGCGGGAACCTCGATGTCCTTCCCCACAGCCTTGATCCTGCCGTCCTCGATGAGGACCGTGCCGCCTTCGATGGTGCCCTGGGTGATGGTGAGGACCTTGCCGCCCTTGATGGCTATGGTCGCCACGCAGCGCACTCCTTTCGACTCACAAAATATCTCCTTAGAGTTTTGACAGAACAGGACATCGTCCTGCCTCGGGCCGACCGGGTAGCGGAGAAAGGAGGCGCGGTCAAGCGGCGAGGCGGCCGGCAGCGAGGCCGTCCTCCCGGTGCCGCCGCCGGGAGCGGTGCGGCGGGGGACCCGTCAGTCCGAACCGTCTCCCTCCGGGCGCTCTTCCGGGCGGCCGGTCGACACCCGCCCGCCGTCCAGGTCCTCGGCTGACGCCTCCAGGACGGCAATCTCCGGGCGCACCCTCTCCCGCTCCTCCGCGTCGGCGTCCTCCGCCCTGGCCGCACCGCGGAAGACATAGCGGAGCATGACCGGCGTGGCGATGGTCGTCACAAGGGTCATGATGATCATGACCGCCAGGACGTCCTCCTCGATGATTCCCGCCCCGAAGCCGATGGAGGCGACGATGAGCGCCACCTCGCCCCGGGAGACCATCCCTGTGCCGACCCTTATCGACTCCCGCCAGCTGAACCTCGCCGCGAGGGTTCCCAGGGCCGAGCCGAACTGCTTGGTGAGGATGGCGGCCGCGGTGATGACAACGGCGAAGAGGACGTCCGAGGGGCTCAGAAGGTGGACGTCGGCCTCGAGCCCGATGCTGACGAAGAAGATCGGCGCCAGGAACCCGTAGGTCAAGGCTCCGACCTGCCGCTCTATCGACCTGTGGACGCTCGTCCGGCTGAAGAGGACGCCGGCGATGTAGGCCCCGGTGATGGTGGCGACCCGCCCGAGGGCCTGGGCGGCGTAGGAGTAGACGAAGATGATCACGAGCGCGGCGGCGAAGAGGGCCTCGCTGGCCCGCACCCGCTTCTCGACGAACGAGACGATGCCCTCGAGCAGGAGCGACCCCAAAGTGATGGAGAGAACGAAGAACAGGAACATGTTGGCGATGATGACCGGGATGCTCCGCGGGGCGCCCGGCGTACCGGAGGCAGTGATGGCGACCATGACGGAGAGGGCGATGATGCCCAGGACGTCGTCGATGATGGCCGCGCCGAGGATGGTCGTCCCTTCCTTGGAACGCAGGTGCCCGAGTTCCATGAGGGTCTGGGCCGAGATGCTTACACTGGTGGCCGTGAGGACCGTCCCCATGAACAGGCTCTCGAAGAGGCCGTAGCCGAAGGCGAGACCCAGCCCGGCACCGGCGGCGAACGGGAAGATGACCCCGCCCACGGCGCCACCCGCCGCGGCCAGCCCCACCTTGCGCATCTTGGCGAGGTCCGTCTCCAGGCCGGCGATGAACATGAGCATGATGACGCCGATCTCGGCCAGGTCGCGGATGATGACCTCGAGGGTCGGGTCGTGGAAGACCTCCCACCCGAAGATGTCGAGCAGCGACGGGCCGAGGATGAGCCCGACCATCAGTTCCCCGAAGACGGCCGGCTGCCTTATCCTCGAGGCGAGGGAAGCCCCGACCTTCGATGAGGCGACGATGAGGGACAGGAGCAGGAGCAGTTGCACAAGGTGACCGGACACGCTAGAGACTCCTTGTCTTACCCGGGGACCCCGAACCCCGAAAGTCTACGGCGCGGACAGGACCGCGCCGCACCAGAGTATACCACGCCAGGTGTCAATCTGCCGGGGTCAGCGCCCCGAAAGACCCGCCCGGGCGCCTGGGCTCGGCCCGGCTACAGCCCCCCGCACGCCAGACCGGCCAGCCGCGCCAGAGGCTCGAACAGTAGACCCAACGCCAGCACGGCGACAACGGTCGCGCCGAGGGCCGTCCCGACCAGAGGCGTGGCCGGCAGCTGCCCCGCCGCCCGGGCCCCGCGCTCGGCCTCCGGCTGAAGATACATGTTTCTCACGACGGCGTAGTAGTAGCCGACAGATATCGCCGTGTTGACGACCATCAGAACGGCCAGCCAGGCCATGTTCGCCTCGACGGCGGCCATGAAGAGGTAGAACTTGCCGAAGAAGCCCGCCGTCGGGGGGATGCCGATGAGGGAGACGAAGGCCGCCAGGAGCGCGGCGGCCGCCAGCGGGGCCCGCTGTGAGAGGCCGACGTAGTCATCCACCTCGTCCCCGGTGCCGCGGTTGTTGAGCCAGATGACCACGGCGAAGGCCCCGAGGTTCATGGCCGCGTAGGCCAGGAGATAGTAGACCACCGCCGCGAGCCCGCGCGGCGTCGCCACGGCCAGGCCGACGAGGATGTAGCCGGCGTGGGCGACGGACGAGTAGGCCAGCATCCTCTTGATGTTCCTCTGGACCAGGGCCACGAGGTTGCCGACGGTCATGGTCAGAACGGCCAGGACGGCGAAGAGAGACGGCAGGAGCGCGAAGGCCTTGCCCTCGACCCCGGTCACCGGGACCATGGTGAGGAAGGGACCGAAGACGCGGAGCATGACCGCGAAGGCCGCCGCCTTGGGACCGACGGAGAAGAAGGCCGTCACCGGTGTCGGCGCGCCCTCGTAGGCGTCCGGGGCCCAGAAGTGGAAGGGCACCACGGCCACCTTGAAGCCGAACCCGGCCACCAGGAGCACCAGCCCCACGGCAAGGAGGAGCGGACTCGCCACCGCCGTCGCAGCCGACGGGCCGGCCCCGGCAAAGCCCTCGGCCAGGGCCGACGCGTTCGGGAGGCTCGTGCTCCCGAGGCCGCCGAACACCAACGACATCCCGAAGAGGATGACGGCCGAGGCGAGGGCCCCGGTGAGGAAGTACTTGATGGCCGCCTCCCCCGACCTGACGTCGTCGCGCAGGAGGCCGGCCAGGACGTAAGAGGCCACCGCCGTTGTCTCCAGGCCGAGGTAGATGACGATGAGGTCGCGTGAGCCGCCCATGAGCATCATGCCGAGGACCGCGAAAAGGACGAGGGCCGTGAACTCCCCGGCCGGAATCCTCCGCCGCTCGACGAAGTCGACGGCCAGCATCAGCACGACCAGGCCCACGGCGAGGAACAGGACCTTGAACAAGACCGCGAACTGGTCGCCGACGACCATGCCCTGCCAGAACGGACCGGCCAGCTCACCCCGCCCCGCCGCCGGCATCAGACGCAGGGCGGCCGGAGGGCCGTGGGCTACACCGGGTTGGCCGGCCTCGCCGCGGCCCTCGCGGCCGCCCTGCGTCTGATGCC
>DPMO01000124.1 GCA_003541445.1 Clostridiales bacterium
GCCGGTCTCGCGTCGGGGGCGGCCCGTCCCTTGCTCCTGGGCTCCGCCGGCTTGCCCCGGGGTGGGGTGGGTACGGCGGACGGCCTGTCCGCGGCGGCGGGTGGCCTCCCCGCGGCGCCGGCCGCCCGCCCGTCGGCCTCGAGGCAGAGGGCGAGGAGGGTCATCTCCAGGACGAGACGCGGCTGGGGGGAGTACTTCATCTCGGCTTCAGCCCTGGCCAGGGCGTCGAGAAGGGTCAGGAGCTCGGTCTGGCTCCACTCCTCCGCCGCAGGGCCGAGCTCAGGGTCCCGCGCGGCGCCGGAGGCGGTGTCCGGGGGCTGTCCGTCAGGGGCGGGGGCGGGTCCGTCGCCCGCGGCCGCGGAACGGTGGAGCTTGGTCAGGAAGAGGTCGCGGAGATAGGTGATGAGACCGCCGCACACGGCGACCACGTCGCGGCCGGCGCGGACCATCTCGTCCACGAGAGCGATCGTCTCCGCAGCCCTCCGCTCGCGCACGGCCTCCGCCAGGCGGCGCAGGGCGGCACGGTCGACGCCTCCGGTGACGGTGAGGAAGTCCTCCACCGTGGGGCTCTCCCCGGCGAAGGCCACGCACTGCTCGAGCAGGCCCAGAGCGTCCCTGACGCTGCCGTCGGCCTTCCGGGCGATGTGGGTGAGGAGCTCGTCGCTGACCTTGAAGCCCTCCGCCGCCGCCACCGTCTTCAGGCGCTCGACGAGGTCAGGTTCTGGTATGGGGCGGAAGTCGAAGCGCTGACACCTTGACCGCACGGTCGGGAGGATTCTCTCGGGCTCGGTGGTCGCGAGAACGAAGACGACGTGGGCCGGCGGCTCCTCGAGTGTCTTGAGAAAGGCGTTGTAGGCATCTTTCGTCATCTGGTGGGCCTCGTCGATTATGTAGACCTTATAGCGGCCCGACATGGGCGACAGCCTGACGTTCTCCTGAAGGGCGCGAATCTCGTCTATGCCCCTGTTGGAGGCGGCGTCGAGCTCGATGACGTCGGGAGACGTCCCGGCCGCGATGGCCCTGCAGGACTCGCACCTGCCGCAGGGGTCGGGGGTCGGGCCGTCATGGGCCTGGCAGTTGAGGCACATCCCCAGGAGGCGGGCCATGGTCGTCTTCCCGGTGCCCCGCTGACCCCCGAAGAGGTAGGCCTGGGCCACGCGGCCCTGGCTGACCGCGTTCCGCAGGGTGCGGGTCACGTGTTCCTGTCGGGTGACCTCGTCGAAGCTCCGAGGGCGCCAACGCCTGTTGAGCGAGAGATGGGTCAAGGGCTCCACCCCAGGTGATGCTCTCGGGGGACTCCTGGCTACAGCGGACTGCCGACCAGAACTTTCTCTCCGCTGCCCGGGTTTCCTGTCCGCGTGCGAGGAGTTGGGGCTCGGACCGGAGAAACCGCAGTTAAACGAGCATTTTCCTGTCCGCGCCGGGAAGTCGGGGCCGGGGCCTGCGGCCGCGGCGACCCCGGCTTCCGGTCGCGCCGCCGACCCGAAGGAGGCAACCAGTTGACCCGCTCTGCCTGGACTATGCTGACCACGGCCGTATGCGTCATCTTCGCCCTCCTCGCGGGAGCACTCGCTCCGGGATGCCGGGAGGGTCCCGACAAGCTCGTCTTCGGCTTCGTGTTGACCGGGGACGAATGTTGGGTCGAGAGCGCCGCCGCCCCGCTGGCGGACGGCCTTAGTGCGGAGCTGGGCGTCACCGTCGAGCCCTTCGCCTTCGGTTCCTCGGCCGAACTCCTTCAGGGTCTGCGGGCGGGCCAGGTCGACATCGCCCTGCTGAACCCCTTCGCCTACGTGGCCGCCCGCGAGACGGGTTCCGTGCGCGTGCTTCTGAGGTGTGTTCGAGACGGGAAGGACTGGTGGCGCTCGGGGATCATCGCTCTGGCCGACGGCGGGCCCCGGACCTTAGAGGAGGTCAGGGGCAGGGCTTTCGCCTTCGTCGACCCGTCCTCACCGTCCGGCTATCTCTTTCCCCTTGCCCACCTCCTCAGGTCGGGGCTTGACCCCGAGCGGGACCTCGGCGAGGTGGTCTTCACCGGGAGCCAGGAGGAAGTGGTGCGGGCCGTCCTGGAGGGTCGCGTGGCCGCCGGGGTCTGCCGCGAGGGCGCGCGGCGGTCGGTCTACGCCGAAATGAGGGATGTCTTCAAGCGTGTCACGGTGATAGCCTATACGCCACCCGTGCCGAACCGGAGCGTCGCGGTGAGGGCCGCGCTGGAGCCCGACCTCGTCGAGCGCATCAAGCAGGCCCTGCTCGCGGTGACCGCGGGCGGGAAGGGCCGGGAGGCGTGGAAGGTCATGAGCGGCGGGTGTGACGGTTTCGTCGAGGCCGAGGACCAGGACTACGACGTGATACGCGAGACGGCGGACATCCTGGAGCTCGATATGGAGATCCTCGCCGGCTGTGCCGACCGACCGGACGGCCGGAGCGGCCCCTGACGGCCCCTGAGCTCCCCCACCGGGTGAACGTCTCCTCTCCCTGCCTCGTCTTGAACGGATGAGGGAACCAGACGGGGGGGCGACTCCTTGCGGTCCTTGCGGCAGACATTCGGCGCCGCCCGATATGAACTCCGGCTTCTGTTCCGCGACAGCGGCCTTCGGGCGCTGTTCGTTCTGACCCAGATCGGGATAGGCCTTTACGTCTGGCACTACGGCTTCCGCACGGGACGGCCGCCGGAGGCCCTGCTGGCGGGCTTCGCCGAGGCGTACGGCCCGGTCCTCTCGGTCGTCATCGCCGTCCTCGCGGCGCAGACCCTGAGGAGGGCTCCCGCGGAGGGCACAGAGGAGCTCTTCGAGACCTTCCCCACCAAGGCGACGACCGAGTTCTGGGGCAAGGTCGCGGCCTTCGCTCCCGTCCCTCTCATCCTGGCCTCAGAACCCCTCCTCATCTACTTCGCTTTCGCCTCGGACAGACCGGAAGCTCCGGGGCTCATGCT
>DPMO01000276.1 GCA_003541445.1 Clostridiales bacterium
CTTCAACCTTGCGCGGGGGATTGACGCCTCGCAGGACCGCCTGCCGGAGAGGTTCTTCCAGGCGTTCGGGGGAGGCCCCCTGGAGGGCGTGGCCGTGGACCGTGAGGTTCTGGAGAGGGCCAGGCGGCTCTACTACGCCATGGCCGGCTGGGACGAAGGGGGCGTGCCCACCCCGGCCAAACTCCACGAACTCGACCTCGGCTGGGCGGCGCGGGACTGACGCTCCGGCCGCGCGGCGGAACCCTGCCGGAGAGTCCGGCCGGCAGAGGCGGAGGAGGATTTGGAGTGTTGAAGAGCGTACCCGAGCGGATTCTCATGGGACCGGGGCCTTCCGGGGTCCACCCGCGGGTCAGGCAGGCCATGGCCCTGCCTGTCCTCGGCCACCTGGACCCCGATTTCCTGGCCGTCATGGACGATGTCACCCGGAACCTTCGTCTTGTGTTCGAGACGTCCAACCGCCTGACCCTGCCGATGTCCGGGACGGGGAGCGCGGGGATGGAGACGGCCCTCGTCAACTTCCTGGAGCCGGGCGAGGTGGCGGTTGTCTGCGTCAACGGGCTGTTCGGCGAGCGCATGGCCGACATCGCCGGCCGCCTCGGGGCCGAGGTCGTCCTCGTCGAAGCTCCCTGGGGCGAGGCCGTCGACCCGGCCGACGTCGAGGCCGCCGTGAAGGGCCGGAAGGTCAAGCTCGTGGCCGTGGTGCACGCGGAGACCTCCACCGGGGTCCTTCAACCGCTGGAGGGGATAGTGAGGGTCGCCCACGAGGCCGGCGCCCTCGTCGTGGTCGACGCCGTGACCTCGCTGGGCGGAGTGCCCGTGAGGGTCGACGAGAGGGACATAGACGTCTGCTATTCGGGCACCCAGAAATGCCTGAGCTGCCCTCCGGGTCTGGCCCCGCTGACGGTGGGCCCCCGCGGCGAAGAGGCGCTCGACAAGAGGAAGGCCAGGGTCTCAAGCTGGTATCTCGACCTCACCATGATCAGGCGCTACTGGGGGCGGGAGCGGTTCTACCACCACACCGCCCCGGTCAGCATGATGTACGCCCTCGCCGAGGCCCTCCGCCTGGTGGTCGAAGAGGGCCTCGAGGCCAGGTACCGGAGGCACGAGACGGCCTCGGCGGCCCTGCAGGCGGGCCTCGAGGCCATGGGCCTGCGTCTCTTCGTCAGGAAGGACCTGAGACTCGCCCCGCTCGTGGCGGTCGAGGTCCCGCCGGGGGTCGACGACACGCGCCTGCGCCGCGAGCTCCTCACCGACTACGGCATCGAGGTCGGCGGCGGCCTCGGACGGCTCAAGGGGCGCATCGTCCGCATCGGCGTGATGGGGCATTCGGCCCGGAAGAGGAACGTGATGCTCCTCCTCGCGGCCATGGAGGACTGTCTGGACCGCCAGGGCTTCCCGGTCCCGTTCGGGGAGGCCGAGCAGGCGGCCCTGTCGGTCTACCGGGCTGGCGGAGCGTCAGGGGAGGAGTAGAGGGGAAGCGACCGGACCGGCCGCCCCAGGTCCGGTGGCCGCCCTCAGCGGAGACGGAGAGGGCGGAGGACATGCGGCACCGACTGACCGGTATCTTCGCTCCTATCGCCACGCCCTTCGACGACGAGGAGCGGATAGCCTACGCCGCGCTCAGGCGGAACCTCGAGAAATGGGCCCGGACCAAGCTCACCGGGCTCGTGGTGCTGGGGAGCAACGGCGAGTTCGTCCATCTCGACCCGTCCGAGAAGGAGCGGATGGTCGCCTTCGTCAGGGAGCACTTCCCGGCCGACCGTCCGGTCATCGCCGGCACGGGCGCGGAGTCCACCCGCGAGTGCATCCGGCTCACGAAGAGAGCCGCCGAGTCGGGCGCCGACGCCGCCCTGGTCCTGCACCCGTCGTACTACAAGAGCGCCATGACGAGCCCGGTCCTGGAGAGGTACTTCCTCGACGTCGCGGAAGCCTCGCCGATTCCGGTGATGCTCTACAACATGCCGCGCAACACGGGCCTTGACCTGGCACCCGAGCTGGTCGTACGCCTCGCGGCCCACCCCAACATCGTCGGCATCAAGGACAGCGGAGGGAACATAGCCGCGATTTCCGAGGTGATCGCCGGCACGCCGGATGACTTCGCCGTCTTCGCGGGGTCAGGCGGCTTCCTACTGGTGACGACCCTGATGGGAGGAGTGGGAGGGACCCTGGCCGTGGCCAACATCCTCCCGGACGAATGCGCCGACCTGTTCTCCCTTGCTCGTCAGGGCCGGCTCGAACAGGCGCGTGAACTGCAGGTGAGGCTTCTTCCCGTCAACGCCGCCGTGACCAGCCGCTGGGGGGTGGCCGGGCTCAAGGCGGCCCTGGACATGGTGGGCTTCTACGGCGGTCCCCCTAGGCGTCCCCTGCCGCCGCTCGGCGACGAGGCCAGGGCGGAGCTCAGGTCAGTCCTCGAGACGGCTGGGGTGAGGGTGCTCCGGCCGCCTGCCCGCGCCCCTGGCGGCCGCCCGTATCGGCCCCCACGGCCTCGGAGAACCTAGTCCTCTGCCGGGGTCCTGTCGGGGGCCGTCAGGCCTCCTTGCCGTGTCCGGCCGGGTCCCAGGCCCCGCCGGGTGCCCCGAGACCGAGCCGACGGAGGGTTCGACGGTGTCCAAGAAGGGTCCGCGGAGCGACGCCTTCCTGGCCCTGACCGCTAGCCTGAGCGAAGAGGTCATCGAGCGGTACATCGATATCGCCCGCGAGGTCCGGGACAAGGAACTCGCCCGCCGACGCGAGGCCGAGCGGCGCAAGGCTGCCGAACGGCGGGCCAGGATAGCCCTTCTCAAGTCGCTGGGGCTCCTTCCGCCGGGGTGGGGGAAGAAGAAGAAAGGCAAGAAAGGGAAGAAGGCCAGGGTGTCCGGGACGACGGGGGAGGCCCGGGGCCGTGGGGGAGCCGCCGGCCGCAAGGAGGCCTCCAGCCGCGAAGATGCCCCGGGGTCCGCCCCTCATGAGCTTGAGCCGGGCGCTCTTCCCCCGAAGGCGAACCCCGGTCAAGGCAAGAAACCCAAACCCATCACCCGCGAGGACATCCTGAAGCTCGCCATCGCCGACGAACTCGGCTACCTCGAGACGGTCAGACAGGACGGGTGGGGTGGCCTCACCTCCGCGCAGAGCGGCCGCGTGGGGGGGACGATGACCCGACGCATGAAGCGCCTAAAGAAGGGTCTGCCGCCCGTCTAGTCCCATTCCCCGGCCGGGCGGGAGCCGCGGACTATCTCGCCCTGGCCGCCTGCACGAAGTAGGCGGCGACCGTGGCGAAGATGAGGGCGACGAAGGCGAGGACCTCCGCCTCTCCGAGACCCTCGGCCCTCCCGAGGGCGACCCGAATCATCTGCCACTCGATGTAGGCGAAAACCCCTACCACCTCTGTCCGGAGGGCCGTCACGAGCGTGCGGGCCAGGAGGTACTGGCGCTTCGCGTTGGCCTCGGTGATGGGGAAGGGGTAGTTGTAGAGGTGGGGGATGCGACGCAGGAGGCTGAGGCCCACGTGGACCGCCAGGGCGACGCCGCCCAAGAGCAGTAGCACGCTCTTGCTTCCCCACGCGACGGGCGTTCCGGAGGGGCCGAAATCCACCGGGACCTCCTGCGGAAGAGCCGGCCAGGACACGTAGAGCACCCAGGCCATGACGCCGAGCGCCAGGACCCCCACGGAGTCCAGGACCGCCTCGAGTCTCGTCCGGGGGAGGCGCAGGACCGGCCTCATGTAGAGCCCACCTTCATGTAGAGTCCACCTCTGAGTCCACCCCCGCCCTGCCTTGTTGGCCACACTCCCGGCGTCTCCTGCCACGGCGGGCGAGCGCTTTCGGACGAGGGTACGCCCGCACCGCCGGCAACGCAGGTGCGGGGCTGGCGACGCAGTCGCGGCGGCCGCGAACGTAGCCAGGGCAACCGCCAACGCAGAGAGCAGGCCGGATACCTCCTGAGTATGATGTAGGGCCACGGCGCGTGCAGCGCCGGGCGACACGGCGCACAGACGCCGGGCGGCACGGCGCACAGGCGCTGGACGGGGGGCGCGGAGGTATGAGCACTTCACCAAGAGGCGCGGCTTCGGCGATTGTTCCTCAGCCTTGGCCGGCCGATACCGAGTGGGTCCCGTTGATCGATACGCTCTGGAACCCGCTGCGGGCGATTTCGCGGAACGTCAAGCCGGACTATGTGGACATAACTTCCGGGGGCCGCAGGCGCCGGATAGGACCGTTCGACTCGGGCTTCCTCTTCTACCGACCTTCTACCGGCACTCTCTACTACCGCGTGCTCCTCTCGGACACGCCTCTCCGGCACGACAAGTTCCGCAAGGCCCAGTGGGGCGCCCTCATCGACACCGACGGCGACGGCTTCGCCGACTGGGGCGCCCTGG
Source organism: Clostridiales bacterium (assembly GCA_003541445.1). Lineage (GTDB taxonomy): Bacteria > Bacillota > Sulfobacillia > UBA995 > UBA9673 > UBA9673. Next base: position 4,355 of record DPMO01000276.1, read on the forward strand.
TCACCGGCATCCCGAAGGATCCGGCTGTAAGGGTGATGTACAGCCGGGTGGGCAGCCTGAACAACATCCTCGACGTGGAGGTCTGGTCGGGGTCCGCCGACCCCGAGGACGGCTTCGCCCGCGTGGTCGAGGGTCCCGAGACGCCGGAAGGGCGCGAGACCTACTACCTCGACTGGCAGACCCAGCTCGCCGTCTACCGGAGCACCGATCCGGACGCCCCTCCTCCTCTCACGGAGAAGAGCTGCGTCCGCTTCTTCTACGCCACCGGGACCTCGGCCGTGTTCTTCAACAAGGATTACATCGTGGGCGACGAGATCGACTTCGCGCGGGTCAACCCGATATGCATCGACGGCCTGCCCGACGGCCGCCTCGGCCGGCTCTACGACACCCGCGACCCCGACCCGCCCAGCGACCAGGGGGAGTGGGCCCCGGGCGAGACGGTTCTCGTGGAGGGCAGCGGCTGGCCCGTGACCGCCGCCTCCCTGCGGGTGCGCATCCTCGACCCGTCCCTGAGCGAGGTCTTCCGGGGCACGGTCCCGCTGGTTTCGGGAGTGGTGCCCCCCTCGCC
>DPMO01000209.1 GCA_003541445.1 Clostridiales bacterium
GCTGGGGCATGCAGTTCCAGCACGGTGCGCTTTTCTCGGCGCTGTCCGTGATCGACAACGTGGCGTTGCCGATGCGCGAATTGCGCACACTGCCCGACGCGTTCATCCAGCGCGTGGCGATGCTCAAGCTGCAGATGGTGGGGCTCAAATCCACCGATGCCGACAAGATGCCGTCGGACCTGTCGGGCGGCATGATCAAGCGCGTGGCGCTCGCGCGGGCATTGTCGCTGGAGCCGGAGCTGGTGTTTCTGGACGAGCCGACCGCCGGGCTCGACCCCCTGATGCAGACCCGTCTCTTCGACGTCCTCCGCGAGGAGAACGAGCGCGGCACGACCGTCTTCTTCTCCTCACATGTTCTCAGCGAGGTCCAGAAGCTGTGCCACCGCGTGGCCATCATCAAGGAGGGCCTCATCCTCAAGGTCGAGGAAATCGAGAAACTCAGGGAGAGCCAGCTCCGAAAGGTGCGCATCACCTTCCGCGACGAGCGTCAGGCCGTCGTCAACCTCCCGGGGGCGGCCGAAGAGGAACGCGACGGCCGCAGCGTGCGCCTGCTCTACGGGGGAGACATCAACGACCTGGTGCGGCATCTCGCCGGCCGGGAGCTTGAGAGCCTCTGGGTCGAGGAACCCACCCTTGAGGAAGTGTTCCTGCACTACTACGAAGCAGGCGGCCGCACCGGGGAGGATTCCGCGTCCGGCCGTGCAGCGGCAGTTCCTACAGCTCGCTCGGGGAAGGAGGAGAGGTGAGTGAACATCTTCCTCCGCGAACTCCGCACCGGCCGCCGGTCGCTCCTCGTCTGGGCCCTGGTCATCGCCGGCCTCAACGTGCTCATCATGGCCGTCTACCCGTCCTTCGCCGCCGATGCGGCCAGACTCGAAGAGCTCATGGCCATGCTTCCGGAGGGGTTCGCCAAGGCCTTCGGGCTCGACAGACTGAGCATGGCCGACCCTCTGGGATTCTACGCGACGGAAAGCTACTTGATTGTCGTTCTCTTCGGCGGCATCTACGCCGCCATCCTGGGGGCGAGCATCCTGGCCAAGGAGGAGGACGAGAAGACCATCGAGTACCTCCTGGCTCTCCCGGTGACCCGGAACGGGGTCCTGACCAGCAAGGTCCTGGCCATCGTGGCCAACCTGGCCCTCTTCAACCTCATCGTGGCCGCGGCCACCTACCTCAGCTTCGTGGGCTTCGTGACCCGGGACTACTCGACAGCGACCCTTCTGCTCCTGCTCGCGGCGCCTTTTCTCCTTTACCTCACGTTCGCGGCCCTCTGCTTCTTCCTCTCGCTCTTCTGGACGAGGCGGCGGGCCGCTTACTCCATCAGCATCGGCCTCGTCGTGGGGACCTACTTCCTCAACGTCATCGCTCTCCTGACCGAGGACCTCCGGTGGCTCGGCTGGCTGTCGCCGTTCAAGTACGTCGACGCGGCGGACATCGTCGTCGAGCAGAGCCTGAACGGACTCTACGTCCTCATCCTGCTGGCGACGGCCGCGGTGGCGGTCGCAGCGACCTACCTTCTCTACGGGAGAAGGGACATCACCATCTGAATCAAGGCTCTGAATGAGGAATCAGGCTCGAACCCGGGCGTCCCGCCACTCGGCCGGGGCGCCCGGGGGTGGCTCTTCGGTCGGGAGACACGCAGAAGCGGGATGGAGGAGCTGCCGTCCGGGCCCGCCGGAGGTGGGAAGAAGGAGTTGGGTGGAGGACCACGACCCGAGGACCTGCCCGAGGACAAACGCTGCCGGATAATCGACGCGGCCGTTGCGGAGTTTGCCGAGCGGGGCTACGAGCTGGCCTCGACGAACGCCATCACGGCCCGGGCCGGCGTCTCCAAGGGGCTCCTCTTCCACTATTTCGGCAGAAAGAAGGACCTCTACCTCTACCTCGTGAGGCATGTCGTCGACCGCTACACCGAGAGGTTCTTCAAAGACCTTCCCGAGCTCGACCCGGACGTCATCGAGCGCGTCTTCCAGATAGCCCTGCACAAACAGCGGCTCCTGCTGGAGGAGCCACAGGTCAACAAGTTCCTGATCCGGGCCTTCCAGGAGATACCCGAGGAGGTCCGGCCGGAGATCACGTCTCTCCAGGCCGAGCTTGGGGACAGGAGCGAGCACATCCTGACGGACGGCGTGGATGTGAGCAGGTTCCGCCGGGGCATCGACCCGCGGAAGGCCGTCATCCTCGTCACCGTCTGCCTGGAGGGCCTCCAGGAGCTCTTCAAGGAGCGGCTCACCCCCGACCTCGCCGAGTGCCCCGAAGAGGTCGCCCGGATGCTGGGGGAGCTCCGGGAGTACCTCGACATCCTCAAATACGGACTCTACGAGAGGGAGGAGGGCGGCGGGCCCACCGACGGGTCGAGGCTGCCTGAAGGTGAGGGGAGGGGCTGTTGATGGGGATGGGTGAGCAAAGCGGTCAGCCTGTCATCAGTGTGACCGACCTCGTCAAGGAGTACCGGGGCGGGGTGCGGGCGGTGGACGGAGTCACCTTCGAGGTCCGCCGCGGCGAGAACTTCGGCTTCCTCGGTCCCAACGGCGCGGGGAAGACCACCACCATCCTGACCCTCATTACTCTGCTGCGCCCCACGTCGGGGCGGGCCGTGGTGTGCGGCCACGATGTCGTGGCCGAGCCGGACCGGGTGAGGCTGCGTATCGGTTACGTGTCGCAGGACATCGCTGTGGATGACACCCTGACCGGGGAGGAGAACCTCTACCTGCAGGGCCGCCTCTACCATCTCGACCGGGAGACCATCGCCCGGAGGAGCCGGGAGGTCCTCGAGATGGTGGACCTCACCGGCCGGGCCCGCGACCTGGTCATGACCTACTCAGGCGGCATGAGGAAGCGGCTGGACATCGCCGGAGGCCTGATTCACAGGCCGGAAGTCCTCTTTCTCGACGAACCGACCTTGGGCCTCGACGTCCAGACGCGCCGCCGCATCTGGGATTACATCCGCCTCCTGCGTGAGCGCGAGGGAATCACCGTGTTCATGACCACCCACTACATGGAGGAGGCGGACCAGCTGTGCGACCGGATTGCCATCATGGACCACGGCCGCATCGTGGCCATCGGAACCCCCTCCGAGCTCAAGGCGGGAATCGGGGGCGACCTCCTGACGGTTGACATAACGACCGGCCGAGGGGGGACCCGCGACGGCGGAGTCCAGCCCGACGGCGATGGTGAGCTGCAGGACCTCCTGCTGACCGTTCCAGGCATAAAGCGGGCTTCCCGCGCTTCCGACGGACGCTGGGTGCTCGTGGCCGACCGCGGGGAGGAGTCCGCGCCCGCGGTGTTGGAGGCCATGGGACGGCATGGGCTCCGCGTGAACTACCTGGCGATGAAGAAGCCGACCCTCGACGACGTCTTCCTGCATTACACAGGTAGGCAGCTCCGCGAGGACGAGGGTCAGGAAGACTTCAGCCGGAGGCGGATCGGCCTGAGGAGGGCCCGGATGTGAACACCACGGCGAAGACCACGGCCACACTGCTTTCCGACACCTGGTGGGTGGCATGGAGGGAGATCAAGCGGTTCCAGCGCCAGAAGGTGAGGATCGTCATGATTCTCGTCCAGCCGTTCATCTGGCTTGCCCTCATGGGCAACATGTTCGAGCGGATGGCCCAGGTTCCGGGCTTCCCGGCCGACAGCTACCTCGACTACATGGCCCCCGGAGTGGTGACTATGGTCACGCTGTTCGGCGGCATATTCGGGGGCATGTCCATCGTATGGGACCGGAGGCTGGGGTACCTGAACAAACTGCTGGCCGCTCCCATCGCCAGGTCGGCCGTCGTGAGCGGGAAGATGCTGGCCGTCGGCCTGCAGACCGGGGTGCAGGTGGCCGTCATCTTCGTCATCGCCATGCTGATGGGCGTGTCCTTCAAGACCGGCCCGCTGGGAGCGCTGACGGTCATTCTCCTGGCCGTGCTCCTGAGCCTGGTCTTCGCCGGCATCTCCCTCTCTTTCAGCGCGGTGATAACCTCGCACGAAGCGCTGATGGCGGTGGTGAACTTCCTGACGATGCCGCTCATGTTCACCTCCAACGCCATGATGCCGTTGTCCTTCATGCCTTCGTGGCTTCAGATGATTGCCAAGCTCAATCCCTTGAGCTACGCCATAAACCCGATGCGGTCGCTCTTTCTGACGGGTTGGAACGTGCAGGAGCTTCTCACCGGTGTGGTCGTTCTCGCCCTGGCCGGCTTGGCTCTCGGCCATGTAGCGACATGCCTCTTCCGCCGGTCGCTCGCCTAGCCATGGTGTAGACAATCTCCGAGGTGCCAGAGGGCGGCGTGCCGCTGGGGCCCCCCGGAAGGGTTTTCGCTCCGGCCGGCGAACGGAAACGGCGAAAGAGCTGCGCTCCGAGCCAGCGAGCCTTCCGGCCCCTCCGGGGCTGTGGCTCCTGGCCGGTTCCGAAGCGGCGCCGCCGCCAAGGGTGCCGAGGGCCTCGACGACCCGACGGCTCGAGGGACGGCGCCGCGCCGGACGAGGGTGCACCGGGAAACCGGTGTGCCTCCCGTGCTTGGAAAGGAGCCGCGCCCGGTGTGCTTGACCGCCGGTGCCGCAGAGCGCGGCACCGGTTTTGTCTTCCGCGAAGACGGAAGGAGGAGGTCTTCTAGATGTCCGTGAGACCCGGGAGGAGCGGCCTCGTCATCGGAGGCGTGGTTCTCCTCGTCCTGGCCGTCCTGGCCGGCCTCCACCTCCACACCACCGGACGTCCGGTCCTCACTCTGGCGACCACGACGAGCACCTACGACTCCGGTCTGCTCGACGCGCTCATACCGCCGTTCGAGGAGGCCAACCGCTGCCGGGTGGCCGTGGTCGCGGTGGGGACCGGACAGGCCTTGGGGTTGGGGCGCGCCGGCGACGCCGACGTCCTCCTCGTGCACGCGCCCCAGGCGGAGGTGCGGTTCATGGAGGAGGGACACGGCTCGTCGCGCCACGCGGTCATGCGGAGCGACTTCATCATCGTGGGGCCGCCCGACGACCCGGCGGGACTGTCCACGCTCCCGGAGGGCGCGGACGTCACCGCCGCCCTGACGGCCGTCGCCCACGCGGGCGGAGAGGGGAGGGCGCTCTTCCTCTCCCGCGGAGACGACTCCGGCACGCACAAGAAGGAACTGGCCCTCTGGGCGGCGGCCGGTCTCGTGCCCGAGGGGGCCTGGTACGACGAGATCGGTTCGGGGATGGGAGAGGCCCTGCGCATGGCGGCCGAGCGAGGCGCCTACACCCTCAGCGACCTCGGGACCTACCTGGCCCTCTATGGTCCGGGAACGACGGGCGCCGGGCGCCTCGAGGTCCTGTTCGAGGGTGACCCGGCTCT
>DPMO01000286.1 GCA_003541445.1 Clostridiales bacterium
CCGGGCCGAGCCTGCCCGGAGTGCGCTCGACCACACCCTCGGCCCTCAAGGCCTATGTCAACTGCCCTCGCCGGTACTTCTACCGGTACGTCCAGAGGCGTCCGGAGAGCGTGAAGCCCCACCTCTTCGTCGGCAACGTGGTCCACGAGGCCCTGAAGGCCTTCTTCGAGGTGGAGCCCCACCGGCGCAGTGCCAAGGGCCTGGAGGAGCGCCTCCGTGACGCCTGGCGCCGCTCCCCCGACCGGGCCGCGGCTTTCCCGCCCGACATGCGGGAGGCCGAGGCCGCCGCGGGGAAGGCCGCCCTCGAGGACCTGCGCCTCTTCGTGCGCCGGGCCGACCTCAGGGCCGTCCCTTTCGCCCTCGAGGAGTTCCTCATGACAGAGGTCGGCGACGGGGTGGTCGTCAGGGGGAAGATCGACCGCATCGACCCTTCTCCCAAGGGCGACGCCCTCGTGGTCATCGACTACAAGACCGGAAGACCCCCCGACACCCCGCCGAACCTCGTGGACGAGTTCCAGCTCCCCCTCTACTGCGCCATGGTCGAGGAAGGACACGCGCGGCCCGTGGAGAGAGTCCGCCTCCTCTACCTGAAGGGTCATGTCACCTACGACTTCTCCCCGCGGGAGGTCGACATCGCCCGCGCCAAGCGGCGGGCCCTGCGCCTCTTCGAGGAGATCGAGGCCGACACGGAGTTCAGGCCCAAGGTCAGCCCGCTGTGCGGTCACTGCGACTTCCTGCGTGACTGCCCGGCCCGCGAGGAGGCCGAGGCCCTTCTCGCCCGGAGGACGGCGGGGCGAGAAGCGGGGGAGGGGGTGGCCGGGACGGCGGACGACCTTCCGTTCTAGGCCCCTCGGGGGCGTCCCTCCGCGACTCCGCCCTCACCGCCCTCTCCGGGATTGGCCCCGGGGTCCAGTCCACCCTTTCCCTCCGGTCCAGGCGCAGTCTTCCCGCCGGTACGCTGCCCGTCCGCGTCGCCCGCTCTATTCTTGACGTGGTCCCGGCGCACCCCGAGCCGGAAGTCCGAGGGGTCAGTCGACCTGCTTGGAGTGGCGGATGTCCCCTTGGCTGTCGAAGAGGACGACCGTGACCGGGCCTGTGGCCGGCCAGATGCGGTCACTCGTCCAGGCGAAGACGCACTCGTCCCGGTACGTCTCGCCGGGCGTGTGCGCGGCCGCGGCCTCAGGGTCGCAGGGCAGTGACAGCTCTTCACCGGGGAGGAGGACGAGGTCCCCGGTGAAGTGACACCATGCCCCGGACTCGCGGACCTGAAGGGACCAGCCGGCCAGGCTGACCGGGTGCCGGGAGGCGTTGACGAGGACGATGCGTCCGGCGTCGGGCTCGACAGAGGCGATGGTGACCTCACCGGTCGCGAGGACGACCCGCGGGGGCGTGGGGCCTCGCTCCCGTTCGGCCTGTGCCTCGGCCAGGGCCGCGGCGAGGGTGTCTGGAGGGTCCGGCTGGAGGGTGAACTCCCATTCTTGGCCGCCTGACGCGGCACTGGGCCCGGGGCGTGTCTCTCTGCCGGCCGGAGGCCGGGAAGACGCCTCCTCTGGAGGCGTTTCGTCGGGGACCGTCAGCCGGCCCGGCCGGGGCGCTTCCGCAGGGGGGCCTGCCTGGTCGAGGTGTGCTTGGCCCGAAGGGCGTGCCGGGTCGGGGGGCGTCCCGAGGGTGCCCAAGGGGGGCCAGACACCTGGAAGCGCGGTCCCCGCGCAGCCCAGCACGACGGCGGCCACGGTGAGGAAGGTCGCGACCCGGGTCATGTCCGCAGCACGGCGGAGGCGGCCACGCCCGGGCCGGACGCGGTCCCGGCATGCGGCGAGCCAGGCGAGAGCGGCGGCCGCCCCGGCCGAGAAGGCCAGGATGAGGACGGTGGTCCTGAGCATGCGGGGACACCTCTTCGGCTGTCGAATTCGGGCCTATTATTCCCCTGTTGCCGGCCGGCGCGGGGGAGGTGTGTTGGAAAGGATGTGTGTACGTGGTGAGGTCTCGGCTCAGTCATCTCTCCTTTCTCAGGTTCGGCCGCGACATGCACCTCATCGTCATCTCGGTCATCCTGGCCAACATCGGGACACGTGTCGAGGAGAGGTTCTTCCCCCTTTACGTGCGCGACCTCGGCGGGTCCCCGGCGGACATCGGCCTCCTGGCCTCCATCATGGGCCTGGCCATGGTCCTCCTCGCACCCCTTGGCGGCTGGCTGACAGACCGCTACCGGCGGGTGACCCTCTACGCCCTCGCCCCGCTCATCGGGGCGGCGGGGGCCATGCTGATGCGCCTGGCCCCGAGCTGGGAGTGGCTCATCCCGGGGTCCGTGCTCGGCATGATGCCCGGTCTCCTCGTGGGGCCGGCTCTCTTCGGCCTCATCAGCGACCTGGGGCCGGAGGAGAGCAGGGGGGCGCGTTTCGCCTACGAGATGGCCGCCTTCGGCGTGTGCGGGGCCGTCGGCCCGTTGGTCGGCGGGCTCATCTACGAGCACCTCGGATACAGGACCTTCCTCCTCATACAGGCCTGCATGCTGTGCCTGGCCGCCGCCGTCCGGTCCTTCATCCGCGACCCGAGGGACGCGGCCCGCAGGGCCTCGGGCTACCGGCACCCGGCCTTCCTGCCCGGCCTGAAGGCGGCCCTCGGGTTCATGTTCGCCTCCCGGCAGTTCAGGCTGGTCATCATCATGGCCTGCCTGGTCGGGTTCGGGATGGCGGCCACCATGAACTTCTTCTCCGTGTTCATGAGTGAGGTCGTCGGGGTGGACGAGGCGGACATGGGCCTGGTCTACTCCCTGGCGGGGGTGGCCGGGATAGCGGCGAGCCTGGCGGGAGGCGTGGCGGCGGACCGGTTCGGGCGGAAGCCGGTGCTGGTCTGGAGTCTGGTCGGGATGGCCGCCGTCCTCTTCTGGTTCACCGGAGCCCGGAGCCTGGCCTCCCTCAGCGTGGTCTGGCTCCTGTCGGGGCTGGCCGACAACCTCGGCGGCCCGGCGATGGACGCCTTCCTGGCCGACCTCACCGACACTGACAGCCGGGGCACCGTGATGTCGGTCTTCAACAGCCTCCAGAGCGTGGTCTTGCTTCCCGGGCCCCTTGTCGGCGGGTTCCTCTGGGAGGCCGTGGCCCCCGCGGCCCCGTTCTGGTTCGGCGGGGCGGTCATCCTCGTCGGGGCCGTCATCCTGGCCCTCTGGGTCAGGGAGACCCGGGAGGCCCCAGTCCCAGGAGACGGGCCGCATTGCCCCCCAGTATCTTCTCCTTCGTCTCGTCCTTGAGGGGGAGGTCGCGCAGGGCCTTGATGTTCCCGGAGACGTCGGGCACGCCCGGCCAGTCCGAGCCCCAGATGACCTTGTCCGCCACACGCTCGAGCTCGGGGAAGTACTCGAGGAGGCGCCTCGGCGGAAGGCCGGAGATCTCCATGTAGAGGTTGGGGTGGAGGCGGGTGAGGAAGTAGGCCCGGTCGTACCAGAAGCCGCGGCCGCTGTGGGCCATGATGATGACGAGGTCCGGGAAGTCCACGGCCAGGTCGTCCATGTGGAGGGGGTCGCCGTACTTGATGCGGGAACCCCGGAAGACCGACGAGCCGGTGTGGAACATCACCGGGAGGCCGAGCTCCTCGGCCACGGCGTACACAGGGTAGAGCTCGCGGTCGTTGGGGTAGAACATCTGGTACGTCGGGTACATCTTGAGGCCCCTGAACCCGTGGGTCTCGACGAGGCGGCGCAGCTCCCGCGCCGGACGGTTGACCAGGTGCGGGTTCAGGCTGCAGAACGGGATGAACTGCGGCCGCCCGGCGCAGAGCTCGGCGACCTTCTCGTTGCTGGTCGTCCCCGTCGTCACCGGACTGTCCTCGGCCAGGAGGCACACGTAGTCCACCCCGCAGGACCGGAAGAAGGCGGCCAGGACGTCCGGGTCGGTGAACGCGGCGAGCCGCTCCTCCAGGCCCGGGCCGAACCGCTCCCGCATCCATTCGACGACCCAGGGCTTCGCGGCGCCTTCGACAAGGGGATGGACATGGAAGTCTACCACCGGGGCTGAGGCCACCGGGGGCTTCGTGTCGGGCATCGACGACGCTCCCTTCGGTTCGCCGGTGTTCGGCGTGACGGTCGCTTGGGGTTGGTTTTGCCGCGGCGGGCCGTTCCCCTGCTCGGGTGGGGCCGGACCCGTTCTCCAGGGTGGTCTGCAGGGCATATCACTACGGAGGAACCTCCGGAGCGGAACCCGGGGGAATGCAGAAGGGGTGCTTCAGGGTGTGGCGGGTCTACAACCTCCGCTGGGTCCCCGGCCTGCTCGTCGCCGTGCTCGTCGGGGTCGTCTATCCGGTCGCCGCGGGCTGGGGGGGGGCTCCGGCCCGGATGGTGGCCGCCGTCTCCGCCACGCCCCGGCTCCTCCCCATCTACGGGGTAGACACGACAGAGCGCAAGGTGGCCATCTCCTTCGACGCCGCCTGGGGGGCGGAGAGGACCCCGGAGATTCTCGACGTCCTGGACCTCTACGGCGTGAAGACGACCTTCTTCCTGGTCGGGTTCTGGATCGACGAGCACCCCGACATGGTGAAGGAGATAGCCGCCCGCGGGCACGAGATCGGGAACCACACGGCCAACCATCCCCACCTGAACTCGCTGGACAAGGAGGCCATAAAGCGGGAGCTGGCCGTGGTCCACGAGCAGATAAAGAGCCTGACCGGCCAGACGGCCATCCTCTTC
>DPMO01000234.1 GCA_003541445.1 Clostridiales bacterium
CGCTCCGTCCGTCCCGCCGCCCAACCTACAGCCCGTAGATGTCCGAGAACTTCCGCTTGATGTAGGCGAGGTAGGGGCCGGCGTCGAGCGGCCGGCCCGTCACTCTCTGCAGGAGCTCCTGCGGCTCGAACTTGGCCCCGTGGGCGTGCACGTTCTCGTTCATCCACCTGAGCAGGCTCGAGAACTCGCCCCGGGCGAACTCCTCCTCCAACCCCGGGTGCTCTTCCAGGGCCTTCTCGTAGAGCTGGACCGAGGCCACGTTGCCGATGGTGTAGCCAGCGAAGCCGCCGCCGAAGCCGAACGTCCAGTGGATGTCCTGGAGGCATCCCCTGAGGTCGTCGGGCGGGGTGATGCCGAGGTAGTCCCGGAACTTCTCGTTCCAGGCCCCGGGCAGGTCGTCGAGGCCGAGTTCCCGGTCGAACACGGCCTTCTCGAGCTCGAACCTGACCATGATGTGCAGGTTGTAGGTCACCTCGTCGGCCTCGACCCTGATGAACGACGGCTCGACCTTGTTCACGGCCCGGTAGAAGTCCTCCCGGGAGACCTTGCCCAGTTGTTCGGGGAAGCCTTTCTGGAGCCGCGGGTAGTAGAACTCCCAGAAGGCCCGCGACCGCCCGACGATGTTCTCCCAGAGGCGAGACTGTGACTCGTGCAGGCCCGATGAGGCCCCTTCGTGGAGGATGGACTGTTCGAAGCGCTCGGGCAGGCCCTGCATGTAGGTCCCGTGGCCGGCCTCGTGCAGGCTGGCGAAGAAGCCGGCGTTGAAGAAGCCCTCGTCGATGCGGATGGTGAACCGCACGTCACTGCGGGAGAAGCCTATGGTGAACGGGTGGACCGAGAGGTCTATCCTCCCGCGGGTCTCCAGGTCGAAGCCGATGGCCCCGGCCGCCTCACGGCAGACCTCCATCTGGGTCTCACGGTCGAAGGGTTGGTGGAGGAAGCTGTCGTCCACGGCGTCGGCCTTCTCGGCGATGGCCCTGACCAGAGGGACCAGGCCCTGGCGGAGTTCGCCGAAGAGCTTCTCCATGTCGGCGGTCTTCATCCCCGGCTCCTGCTGGTCAAGGAGGGCGTCGAGGGGATGGTCCTCGTACCCGAGGGCGTCGGCTACCTCCCGCATGATGTCCACCATCTCGCCCAGGGCCGGGCGGAAGACCTTGTAGTCGTTCTTCTGTCGGGCCTCGATCCAGGCCTCGTGGGCCCGGGTGCGGGCCCGGGAGTGCCGAACGACCAGGTCGGGCGGGAGCCTGGTGGCCTTCTCGTACTCCCGGCGGGCCACCCTGATAGTGGAGGCCTCGTCCGAATCGTAGGGGAGGGTCTCCTCCCAGTCGCGGAGTCTCTCCAGGAGCCGGCCTATCTCCGGAGCGGTGAACTTCTCGTGGGCGACCTTGCTCAGGGTGGCCAGGTGGTTGCCGCGGGCCCTGGCTCCGGCCCTGGGCATGTAGGTCTGCTGGTCCCAGAAGAGGAGCCCGCCCGACTGCCGCAGGGCGGTCACCTCCGCCAGGAGTTCGACCAGGCGTTGGTAGTCCTTGTTCCCGGCCGCACCGGAACTCGCTTCGGTCTTTGACAAGACACATCATCTCCCTCGGGCTGGTGCCGGGCTGGCGCCCGGTTCTCATCTATGGGCCGCTCCGCGCCGGGCGCCTGGCCTTTACCGCGCTCCCTTCGCGGAAGTTCCTCCGGCCCGGGGTTGGCTTCTGGCCCCGGGCGCAATTCTCCTGTAGGGCTGTCAGGGGGGGTAGATGGTGGCTGTCGTCGGGCTTTCGCAGGCAGCGATGGTCTTGCTCAATTTGCTTAGGCTCACCTTCAGTATGACCGCGGCGGAGTTCGGGCACTTCTCATTCGGAGTGCAGGGAGCATCGGCAGCCATCGCCAGTATCATTGCGGCGGGAACGGCTATGGCCCTGACCACCATCGATCGTAAGACGGGCGCCAGCCGCTAGGCCAGGTACATGTTCGCCACGGCTCCTCTCAACCGGGCCGCTCCTGCGTGGCCCCTCACGGCGGAAGGAACGGCCGGGACCGGCGAGAAACTCCTCAACATTCGGAACTGGAGGTGTATTCAGCCAAATGGCCTCTTCCAAGAGTAGCCGGCCCACCGCCGTGGTCCTGGGCGGCGCCGGCGACATGGGCTACCGGGTCGTCCGGGAGCTGGTGGCCAGGGGCAACACGAGGGTCGTCATCGCCGACTACCGCTACGACCGCGCCCGCAGGCTCGCCGCCGAGCAGGGGGGCGACACCGAGGCCGTCTTCGTGGACGCCAACGACCCCGCCTCACTGGCCGCGGTGCTGGCCCGGGCCGACGTGGCCGTGAACTGTATCGGCCCCTTCTTCCGCTACGCGGAGAAGGTGGGCCTGGCCTGCATCAAGGCCGGGGTGAACATGGTCGACATCTGTGACGACGATGACGCCACCGTGCGGATGCTGGCCCTGGAGTCCCTGGCCCGTTCGACGGGGACCATGATTGTGGTCGGGGTCGGCTGGACCCCGGGTATCTCGAACCTCCTGGCCCGGAAGGCCGCCTCAGAACTCGACCAACCGCAGGACTGCGACATAACCTGGGTCGGCTCTACGGCCGACAGTGAGGGCAAGGCCGTCATCCTCCACGTCCTGCACGCCATCACCCGGAGCACACCCTCCTACATCGACGGCGGTTGGGTGGACCTGCCGGCTCTCACCCACCACCGGTGGGTCGACTTCCCGCGGCCCATCGGGCCGGTCAGGGCCTACGTCTGCGGGCACCCCGAGCCGGTGACCATTCCCCGGTACATGCCCGAACTCCGAAGCGTGGTCCTCCGCGGCTACCTCCTGCCCCACGAGATTCAGGACGTCGCCAAGGCGATGATCGACCTCGGGCTCCTGGACACGGAGAAGAAGAAGGAGGCCTTGGCGGGGCTCCTCCAACCGCTCCTGCCGCTGTTCTCGCACCTCGGCGAGAAGGCCGCGCCGCCGCTCTCCGGCGTGCGCTGCGATGTCTCCGGCCTCGTGGAGGGCAGGCCCAAGACGATAAGCTACTTCACGGTCGACACCATGGACCGGCTGACCGGCATACCTCCGGCCATCGCCGCCGACATGCTGGCCACCGGGGTCGTCGAACCCAGGGGCGGGGTCTTCCCGCCAGAGGCCTGCCTGCCGGTGGAGGCGCTTCTGGCCGAGCTGGCCGAGCGGGAGATAGAGATCGAGCGGGAGGAGTTCGACGGGACCCTGGAGGAGCTGGCCCGGCGCACCCGCGAGGAGGCTGAGGGACAGTGACCCCGGCCGCCGCGGCCGGGCCCGTGACCGCCGACGACCTCACGGCCATCCTGGAGGACTTCAAGCGGCGGGCCAACGAGAACCGCATCGTCCGGAAGATGCTCAAGGACTGGACCCGCAACATCCAGGTGACAGCCACCGACCTTGGCCGGGTCTGGACCATCGTCGTCGACAGCGGGACGGTGGTCCGCATCGCCGCCGGGCCGGTCGAACCGCGGCACGTGCACATCCAGTCCGACGCCGAGGCTCTGGCCGGCATCTTCCGTGGGGAGAAGAACCCTGCCGAGGAGTTCTCCAAAGGGAACCTCAAGTTCACCGGCTCGGCCAGGGACGAGATGCGCATAGACGCCGTCATCCAGTACATCTGGGACGACTAGGAGGCTGGGGAAGTGGGACTCCGGCGGACCCTCAGACTGCGGACCCTCGTGGCCACGAGCGCTGGGCTGGCCCTGGCCTCGAGCGTCTACCCGGCGGCGGTCTCGGCCGCCGCCTCTTCGGGCGGCCGGCTGGTCTGGCTGGCCATCATCGTGGCCGGGCTGTTCTGCGTGACCGCGGCGGCCAACTTCTCCGAGCTGTCCTCCATGTATCCGACCGCCGGCGGGGTCCAGGTCTACGTGAGGCACGCCTTCGGCGAGCGCCTGGCCGTGACCGTCTCCCTCCTCTACGTAGTGCTGGCCTGGGCGGCCGGGGCGGCCGAGGCCTTCGTCTTCGCCAGTGTGCTCGAGCGGGTCTTCGCCGCCACCCGCATCCCGGTCATCTCCGAGATACCGGTGGCCCTGTGGGTGGTCGTGGTCATAACTTTCTTCTTCGTCATCAACCTCCGCGGCGTGGAGACGGCCGGGCGCACCCAGGACTGGCTGACCTACTCGATGTTCTTCCTGGTCATCGCCCTCTCTCTCTACGGGCTGGTCACCGCCCTCCTGGAGGGGCTGCCCCTGGGGGGCGGGGGGCTGGCGGCCGGGGCGG
>DPMO01000210.1 GCA_003541445.1 Clostridiales bacterium
GTCCCGCCGGCCCTCATGAAGTCGTCGACGATGAGGACCTTCGCTCCGGCCTCGAGGGCCCGGCGCGGGAGGGACATGGCCTGGATGCGGCCTGTCGAGCCGGAGACGTAACTGATGGAGACGGCCGACCCTTCCGTCGCCCGGAAGTCCCTCCTGGCCACGACCAGAGGCACGCCCAGACACCTGGCCGTCATGAGGGCCAGGGGGATGCCCTTGGTCTCGACGGTCACCACGTAGTCGGCCCCGAGGGCCGCGCCGCCGGGGGGCGTTGACCGTTCTCGAGCCGTCCGGCGGGAACGGGAGAGTGAGAAGAGGAAGGCGAAGGCCCGGCCGAGCCGGCTCGCCCAGACCGGGGAGAAGATGATGTCGGTCATGTAGATGTAGCCCCCGGCGACGAGACGTCGGGGGTCGGAAAGCTCCCGGCACAGAGCGGAGACGACGCGGCAGGCCTCCTCCGGGCCGAGAGCGGGGATGAAACACACCCCGCCGCCCGCCCCGGGGGTGGTGACGATGTCGCCGAGACCCTGGGCCCGCAGGGCCTCGCGGATGACGGCGAGGTCCTCGCTCAGGCTCGACCGCGACGCGTCGAGGCGCAGGGCGAGCTCGGCCAAGGTGAACTGGCGGCCGGGGTTCTGGTGGAGCAGGGTCGTTATGGCCGCCACCCTTTCCGCACGGCGGTGTCTGGAGCCCACGCTTCCCCTCCGCCTACCCGGTCCGCTCCCGCTCGAGCAGGACCGCCACCAACTCGAGGTCCTTAGGCTTGTCCACGTCGATGCCTATCTCCGGCCAGGGCACGATGACCGCCCTCGCCTCCAGCCCGAACGTCCTGCCCACGTGGGCCTCGAGGCCGGCCACGTCGAGAAGACCGAAGACGAGCCTCAAGATGAACGACAGGCCGAGGATCTGCGCCATCCTGACAGGGTTCTTCCTCGCCTTTATCAGGGCTCTGGCCGTGGCCTGCTCACGCTCGACAGCCGTCGGGTCGGCGAGGAACAGGTTGCCGCCGGTGAAGGTGCCGTCGCGGAGGGTGGCGTAGGTCCGCCGGGTGTCCGGGAACCTCTCTTCCATGACCGACCTCTCGATGATGGGATAGAAGACCTCGCCCCCGAGTTCGAGACACCTCCGGACAAGGCCGTCGACGATCTCGGAGGTGATGAGCGGCGTGTCGGCCGTGGCGAAGAGGACCAGGCCGGGCGCAGACTCCGGGCCGGCGGCGAGGTGCCTCGACCCGATGAGGGCGGTCTCCAGGATGTCCTCGCCGTGGGGCACGACCTCCACCCCGAGGCCGGCCAGGGCCTCCTCCAGCTCAGGCTTGGGACCGACGACCACGATGCGGCCCACGCTCGCCGCGCCCCGCAGGGCCTCGACCGGGTAGCGGACGAGAGGCTTTCCCGCGACCTTGATGAGGGCCTCCCAGGGCTCGTCCGACACTTCGCGCAGGACTCCGTCATTGGGGGCCCCGGCGAGGACCACGGCATCGATCTCGCCCTTCCCCGGGCTCGGCATAGGCTCTCACTCCTTCAGGAGGGTTCAAAAGGATTCGCCGCCGCCCCCCGCCTTTCCCCCGGCAGACCGGAAAGGAGGGGGACGAAGGTCACCCGTCCGGCGAGCCCGGGCGGTGCGTCACGGCCGGCGCGCCGGGCCGCCGCCGAGGCTTCTTCCATGTCACGGGCGAGGCCGAACACCGTGGGGCCGCTGCCGCTCACCGCGGCCCCGAGGCATCCGGACTCCCGCAGGAGCGCGGTCAGGACCCCGACCTCCGGACAGAGGGAGACACAGGCCGCCTCGAGGTCGTTCCGGAGGAGAGGCCCGGCCTGGTCGAGGTCGGCGACGGCCAGGGCGTCCAGGAGCGCCGCCAGCCCGCGCTCCGGGTCGTCCGCCCCCGGCGGGGGCGCCTCGCCCCGGCCCCTCAACCGGTCCAGTTCCCGGTAGACCTCAGGCGTCTGGAGACGGAAGGTCGAAAGGGCCAGCACGAGGGGGAGCCGCGGGGCGGCGGGCCGGGGCAGGACGACCTCGCCCCGGGAGCGGCCGACGGCACGGCCGCCCTGGACGAGGAAGGGAACGTCCGAACCGAGCCGCGTCGCCAGCTCGAGGAGGTCCGCCGTGTCGAGGGGGTGGCCGTAGAGTCTCTGCAGGGCCCGGAGGACGGCGGCGGCGTCGGCGCTCCCTCCGCCCAACCCGGCGGCGGGGGGGATCCGCTTCTCTATGCGGACCTCCACGTGGGCCGGGCCGACAGGACGGCTCGAGGCGCGGCCACCCCGCCCCGGGACGACGCTCCGCCCGGGGGCGGCCCCGGTGAGGGCCTCGGCGTAAAGGAGGGCGGCCCGGCCGGCAAGGTTCTCGGTGTCCCGGGGGAGTTCCCAGCCTGACGGGAGCGCCGGCCCTCCCCCGGAGACGCGGAAGCGCCAGCGGCCGTCCGGAGCCGGCCGGAGGGTCACGGTCACCTCGTCCTGCAGGGGAACACTCTCGTAGAGAGTGAGGAGCTCGTGATAGCCGTCGGCGCGGCAGGGGCCGACGGCCAGGAAGAGATTCACCTTCGCCGGGGCCGGCTCGGTGGTCCGGACCTCGGGCTGGTGGCCGCCGGGTCCGGCCGTGGCCGTGGGAGTGCGTCCGGGCACGGGGTGTCCTCTCTCCCCCCGGCCCTATCATAAGCGTGGAGGAGGGGACATCTCAACTCGGACCGGAGAGGACCCGTCCCCGCGGGCGGAGCGCGCCCGCCGGGGGCGGCGGGGGGAGGCTTGACCCGAGCCTCCCTCGGCGAGGACGGCCGGGTCGAGGGGACGGGCCTTCCTCGCCCGGAGCTCCGCCATCAGGGGGTCGAGCTTCTCGTAGAAGACGATGACCCAGTCGCCCGCCCCCGCCAGGTCCAAGGCCCGCGAGAGGGCCGCCCTCTCGTCGAGGACCACCTCGACCCGGGCCTCGGAGAAGCCCGTGTCGAGGACCCCCCGCAGGAAGAGGGAGGCCACCTCGCCCCTGGCCCTGCCGCGGGTGTCGGCGTCCTCCTTGATGACGAGCCGGTCGGCCGCCCGGGCGGCGATGCGCCCCATCTCCAGGAGATGTTCGTCCATCCGGTCGCCGGGCGCGCCGATGACGGCGTAGAGGGTGCCGGGGCACAGGCGCCTCGCGGCGGCCAGGGACGCGGCGTAGGCCGCCCGGTTGTGTCCGTAGTCGAGGGCGACCATGACCCGACCGTCAAGGCGGTAGAGCTGGAACCGCCCGGGATTGGCCTCATAGCCCGCCCCGGGGCGCCCGAAGGCCCTGAGCCCCTTCCGGATGGCCGCGGCCGGCACGCCCATGCACCAGGCGGCCGCCACGGCGGCGACGACGTTCTCCACGTTGAAGGCGAGGAGCCCTCCGAGGGTGAGGGGCGCGTCGGAGAGTCGGGCGACCGTCCTGGGACCCCGTCCGCCGTCGGCGACGACACGGTCGCCGGAGAGGTAGACGGCCTTCCCTCCCTGCTGGAGGTGTTTGCGGACGACAAGGTTGCCCGGGTTCCGGCTGAAGTAGACGACCTCGCCGCTGGCGCGTCCGGCCATGCCGTGGACGAAGGGGTCGTCCGCGTTGAGGACGGCGTGCCCGTCACGGCCGACGGCCTCGACGACGAGGGCCTTGACGAAGGCGATGTCCTCGAGCCGCTCGAGGCCGTCCTGGCCTTCGTGGTCCGGGCTGATGTTGGTGACAAGACCCACGTCGCAGGTGTCGAAGCCCAGGCCTTCGCGGATGATGCCCCCCCGCGCCGTCTCGAGGACGGCGGCCTCGACCTCGGGGTCGGTGAGGAGGGCCACCGCCGTCCGCGGACCGGCGCAGTCGCCGTCCATGACCTTTCGGCGCCCGACCCATGCCCCGTCGGTGCTGGCCAGGCCGACCACCAGACCCGTGGCGGCCAGCATCGCGGCCACGAGCCGGCACACGGTCGTCTTCCCGTTGGTCCCCGTGACGGCCACGACGGGGATGCGCCCGGGGTGGCGCGGCCACGGCCCGCGGGCGACCCAGGGCGCCGGGACCTCCTTCCGGAACCCCCGGAAGAGGCTGTCGAGAATCGGGGAGGCCACGTCCCGGGGTTTGCCCTCCGAAGGGTGGAGGTGCATGCGAAGGCCGGGGGCCGCGTTCACCTCTATCACCGCCCCCTCCGAGCGGCCGATGGGCCGGGCGATGTCAGGGGTGACCAGGTCCACGCCGGCCACGTCGAGGCCGACGATGCGGGCGCACCTCGCCGCCAGGGCCGCGTTCTCCGGGTGGACCTCGTCGGTGACGTCGCGGGCCGTCCCGCCCGTGGAGAGGTTCGCGTTCTCCCGGAGCAGGACGCGCCGGCCCCGCTCCGGGACCGACTCGGGCCGAAGGCCCTGCCGCTTGAGGACGAGCACGGAGACCGAGTCGATGCGGAGACGGGTGAGGGGTCTCTCGTGCCCCTCACCCCGGAGGGGGTCCCGGTTGGCCTCTTCGACGAGCTCCCGGACGGTCTTCTCGCCGTCACCGACGACCTGGGCCGGCAGGCGCTCGGCGGCGGCGACGACCACCCCGTCGACGACCAGCAGGCGGTAGTGTCGGCCGGGGATGTGCCGCTCGACGAGGACCTCCGGGCTCACGGCCGCCGCGGCGCGGAAGGCGGCCCTCACCTCCTCCGGCGAGGCGAGGTTCAGGCTGACCCCCCGGCCCTGGTTCCCGTCGATGGGCTTCACGACGACGGGCGGTCCGAACCTGGCCAGGGCCCGCACGGCCTCACGCGCGGTGGTCACGACACATCCCGGAGGGACGGGTATCCCGGCCTGGTCCAGGACCTCCTTCGCCAGGACCTTGTCCTTGGCGAGGTCGACGGCGAGGCAGGAGGTCTTCGAGGTGACGGTCGCCCAGAGGCGGCGTTGGCGGGCCCCGTGGCCCAGCACGAGAAGGCTCCCGTCCCCGATGCGCCTGACCGGTATCCCACGGCGGTCGGCCTCCCGGGCGAGAGCCGCGGTGCTCGGCCCCAGACCGGCCTTCTCCGCGGTCTTCCGGATGGCCTCGACATGCCGCTCCACCTCCGGCCGGCGTCCGGAGGCGGCGGCCTTCACGATCTCGACCGCCCGCCGGCCGGCCTCCAGGCCAGCCTCGACCAGGCCGCACTCGAAGACGACGTTGTAGACGCCCTGCTGTTCGGTCTTGCGGGTCTTGCCGTAGACGACGTCCCATCCGACGAGGAACTGCAGTTCCAGGGCCACGTGCTCGATGACGTGCCCGAGGAACGTCCCCTCCTCCAGACGGCGGACGAACCCCCCGGGGCGGGAGCTCGCGCAGTGGTGCGCCCTCAGGCCGGGCAGGGCTTCCAGGAGGACGGTGTTGAACCCGGGGAGCTCGCTGCTCCGGCGGCCGTCGTGGGGGCCGAGGTCCACCAGCATGGCCACCACGGGGTGGTGGCTGTAGATGTTGCGCCCGGGATAGGCCCGCATCCTCACGATCCTCATCGGTGCCGGGACACCCCACCGCCCCCGGCGGCCCCGCCGCGCGGCGCCGGCCTCAGGGGACGCCACGCCGCGAGGTCGAAACCGTAGCCGCTCGGGAGGACGTGAAGGACGACGTGGGTGAGAACCAGCGGCTCGTCCGGGAGGGATTCGGAGGCGTTCGTCTCCTCGATGGCCCGGCCGTCCACGACGGTGACGGTCTGCGAGCCCACCACCCGCAGGGTGCGGTCACCCCGGACCACGAAGGCCGTGTCCTCGTCGACACCGATACCGAGGAGCTTGGGGTTCTGGGCGAGGGCGGCCAGGAGGCGGCCCAGACGGCCTCTCTGGGCGAAATGCTGGTCGATGACGGCGCCCTCCAGGAAGCCCATCCCGGCCGCCATCTTGATGGTGCACTTCTTCGGGGCGTCGTCACTGTCGCCCTCGACGATCATGGTCTCGCTCATCGCCGACGCCCCGGCCGACGTGCCGGCGATGACCGCGCCCTCACGGTGACGCCGGTGGACGACCTCGTCGAGGGGTGTCCCTCCGAGGGTGCTGGTGATGCGCAACTGGTCGCCCCCGGTGAAGAAAAAGGCCGTCGCCGCCCGGGCCCGCTCAAGAATCTCCGGGCGCCACGCGTCCGAACGGTCGGTGACCCGGAGGGTCTCCACCCGCCCGACCCCGAGGCGGACGAAGGCCTCCTCGTACTCCCTGGCCGCGTCGTCAGGCCGGCCGGAGGCGGTGGCCAGGAGGGCCACGACCGCCGCCGGCCCTCCGGCGAGGCGGACGAAGGTGCGGAGGATGGCGCCGTCGCGGCTCTCGGCCCCCCCGATGACGACGAGGGCCCCTGGGCCGGCGCCGCGGGAGGGCGAGGCTGGAGTGAGGGTCTCCGGTTCCTCCTTCTTCCCCAAGAAAAAGACACCACCCCGGCCGATAGTGTGGCCGGGGTGGCTTCCGGCTATGTGCCACCGGCCGCACCGGCGCTAGCCGGCGGTCTGCTCGGCCTTTTCGGCCTTCTTCCTCTCCTCCTCGACAAGCACCCTCCTGAGGACCTTCCCGACGATGGTCTTCGGCAGCTCCTCCCGGAACTCGACCAGCTTCGGGACCTTGTACTTGGCCAGCTTGTCGCGACAGAAGTCGATGATCTCCTCTGCGGTGGCCTCCTCGCCCTCCTTCAGGACGATGAAGACCTTGACCGTCTCGCCGCGGTACTTGTCGGGGACCCCGATCGCGGCGGCCTCTTTGACCTTCGGGTGCTCGTAGAGGACCTCTTCTATCTCCCGCGGGTAGATGTTGTAGCCGCTGGCGAGGATCATCTCCTTCTTGCGGTCCACGATGTAGGTGTAGCCGTCCTCGTCCATCTTGGCTATGTCGCCGGTGTAGAGCCAGCCGTCGCGAAGGGTGCTGGCCGTCTCGTCAGGCCGGTTCCAGT
>DPMO01000204.1 GCA_003541445.1 Clostridiales bacterium
CAGCACGAGACACCGCTCGAACTCGTCCCTTATCCGCTCCACCGAGACGCGGCCGAGGAGACGGGCGTCCTTCCGGATGGCCCGGGCCGTGGCCGGGTCCAGGCTGAAGCCGAGCTGGCCGGCGAGGCGCACCGCCCTCATCATCCGCAGAGCGTCTTCGCTGAACCGGTCCTCGGGCGGCCCGACGGTCCTGACGACACCCCGGACTAGGTCGCAGAGACCGCCGTAGGGGTCGGTGACCTTGCCCGAGAGGCTCAAGGCCAGGGCGTTGACGGTGAAGTCCCGCCGGGAGAGGTCGTCCTCGAGCGAGCCCGTGAAGGTCACATGGTCCGGCCGTCGGCCGTCGGAGTAAGGGCCCTCCCGGCGGTAGGTGGTCACATCGACCTCGGTCCCGTCGGGGCAGATGACCCTGACCGTGCCGTGCCTCAGCCCGATGGGGAGTGTCCGCGGGAAGACGCTCATGACGTAGCGTGGCTCGGCCGAGGTCGCCACGTCCCAGTCCACGGGCCGGAGGCCCAAGAGCGTGTCCCTGACGCCTCCGCCGACAGCGAAGGCCTCGAACCGGTGTGCCCGCAGGGTGAGGAGGACCTGGCGCACGGCCGGAGGCAGGGCGCGGGGGCCGGCCAGCCTGAGGAAGAGGAGCTGCAGAGCCAGGCGGACGGCTCCACCCGGTCCCGGACCGCCGGGCGGACGCCTAACGGGCGAGGGCTTCCGATGGAGCAAGTCTCGTTCTCTTGCCTTCCCGCTCGGCGGCCTCGGCGCCTTGCTCTTCTTCCTCGCCCTCGGTCCCGGACCCGGGCTTGCCGCCCTCCCCCGCCGGCGGAGGGGCCAGCGTCCCCGCCACAGGCGGCAGCTCGATGCCGGCCTCGGTGAGGACCTGCTCGAAGTCGGCGCGTTCGAGGACCTCTCGGTCCATCAGGGCCTCGGCGACCATGTCCAGACCGACCCGGTTCTTCACCAGAATCTCCCGGGCCCGCTCATAGCATTCCTGCACGGTCTTGCGAACCTCGGTGTCTATGGCCGCGGCCACTTCCTCGCTGTAGTCCCTCTCACGGGCGAGGTCGCGCCCCAGGAACGGGGAGTCGTAGCGGCTCCCGAAGGTGAGCGGCCCCAGACCGCTCATGCCGAACTCGGTGACCATCCGGCGGGCCATGCGCGTCGCCTTCTCCAGGTCGTCCTGCGCACCCGTCGAGGCCTCGCCGAAGACGAGGTCCTCCGCCGCCCGGCCGGCCAGGAGGGAGGTGACCTTGTTGATGATCTCCCCCCTGGTGATGAGGTGCCTGTCCTCGATGGGCAGGGGCAGGGTGTAGCCGAGGGCGGCGCCGCGCGGATGGATGGACACCTTGTGGACGGGGTCCCCGCCGGGCAGGAGCCGCGAGACCAGCGCGTGGGCCGCCTCGTGGTAGGCCACGATGCGCCTCTCCTTGGGGGTCAGGATGCGGGCCTTCTTCTCCGGGCCGGCGATGACCCTGTCGATGGCCTCCTCGAGCTCGTCCATGCCGATCTTCCTGCGGCGGCGCCTCGCGGCCAGCAGGGCGGCCTCGTTCATCACGTTCTCGAGGTCGGCAGGGGTGAACCCCGGGGTGCGCCTCGCGATGATCTCGAGGTCCACCTCGGGGGCGAGGGGTTTGTCCCGGCCGTGCACCTTGAGGACCTCGGTCCGCTCCCTGATGTCCGGCTTGTCGATGGTTATCTGCCGGTCGAAGCGGCCGGGCCTGAGGAGGGCGGGGTCGAGGATGTCCGGACGGTTCGTGGCGGCCATGACGATGATCCCCTCGTTGGCCCCGAAACCGTCCATCTCCACCAGGAGCTGGTTCAGGGTCTGCTCGCGCTCGTCGTGACCTCCGCCGTAGCCGGCGCCCCGCTGTCGTCCGACAGCATCTATCTCGTCGATGAAAACGATGCAGGGCGCGTTCTTCTTGGCCTGGTCGAAGAGGTCCCGGACGCGGGAGGCGCCCACGCCGACGAACATCTCCACGAAGTCCGAGCCGCTTATGCTGAAGAAAGGCACGCCGGCCTCGCCGGCCACGGCCCGGGCCACCCATGTCTTGCCTGTACCCGGTGCGCCCATCAGGAGGACGCCCTTGGGCACGCGCGCCCCCATCTCGGTGTAGCGCTTGGGGTGCTTGAGGTAGTCGACGATCTCCCGGAGCTCCTCCTTGACCTCCTCCGCCCCGGCCACGTCCTTGAAGGTGACGCGCCTGCGGTCGTCCACGGTGTGCAGGCGGGCGCGGCTCTTCCCGAACTGCATGACCCGGTTCCCGCCGCCCTGGGTCTGCTGCATGATGAAGAAGAAGGCGATCATGACCAGGAGCACGGGGCCGAGCGTCGTCAGGAGCGTCATGAAGACGGAGGGCTTGGGGCTCGTGTCGAGGTCCACGAGGACCCCGGCCTCATGCAGGCGCCGGTAAAGGTCCGGGTCCTCGGGAAGGACCACCGCGAACTCCCGCCCGTCTTTGAGCCGCCCGGTGGCCTCCTGCTCGACGATCTTGACCTCGTCCAGATTGCCCTGTTCGAAATGTTCCATGAAAGCCGAATACGTCAGGTCGAGCGGAACCGTCCTGTTGATCTCGAACAGGTTGACGAGAGATACGGCGATGAGGATGAGCAAGAGCCAGAACGTGACACTCCTGAGCGTCCGGGTCAACCGGGGCCCTCCCTACCGGTCCTGCGCGTCGGGGCGCCGAACCGTTCGACGCAAGATGCGAGTGGAAGAAGTAAGACAAAAAAGGGGCGCCGCGTACTATCGCCCCCTGCGCCCAACGCAAGGTCTCACGTATTCTACCATAGAGCCTCTCACGGCAACAACCGCGGCCCGTTCAGCGGCAGGCCCGCCCTCCCGGGCGGAGCCTCGAGCCTTTCAGCCGTGACGCGAAGCACCTCCCCTCCCCCGCGGCGGGCGAGGAACCGCTCGTCCGGCCTCAGGCCGACGACCCAGACGATGCGGTCCGACGCGTCGACAAGGAGCGGCCAGCGGTCGCGCTCCGCCCGCGGCGTCTTGCACGATATGAAGAAATCCTTGAGCTTCTTCGTCCCGCCCACACCCAGAGGCCGGAAGGCGTCGCCGCGGCGGCGGGTCCTCACGCGGAGGGGCATCTCGACCTCATCCGGGTCGAGGTCCACCTCCGTGCGGTCCTGCGCGACCGGGACCGGGGCGCGGGGCCGGGTCGCGTCTCCCGCACGGACGAACTCGGCCGTGAAGGACCAGCCGAGAGCCGGTACCTCGGTGCGCCCGGGGACGGCAAGGACGACCGGCTCCGGCGGTCCGCCGTCGGCGGGGCCGTCGGGGACGCCCGGGCCGTCGCGGCCGTGGCCGACGCGGCCGCGCTCCCGCCGGCCCTCACACCTGGCCAGGAAGACGTGCCTGTAGCCGGCCTCCAGGACGACCCCGCCCGGGAACTCGAGCCTGCCGCCCACCCTGAAGCGTTCGGCGGCCCGGACGGCCCTTTCCACGCCGGCGCGGCCGATGTCCCGTCCCGCTTCCGGCCCGGCCAGCCGGCGGAGGACCCGTCTTAAGACCCTCTTCCGGAGAGCTTCGGGCAGTCTCTTGAGTCCGGCTCTGGACATCGCGACCACGGAGCCCGGCACCGGCGAGAGCCCCGCGAACGGGCTCTCGCCCTCGGGAACGCCCGGCCGGCACAGCCGCGCCTCCCGACGGGCGGCCTCCTCTTCGAGAGCTTCCGCCTCCTCCCGGGCGATGGCCGCCAGCCGGACGAGGGCCTCCCTGACCCGCGGGTTGTAGTCCTCGAGGAGGGGTAGGACCCTCGCCCGCACGAAGTTGCGGCGGAAGCGTTCGTCGGTGTTGGTCTCGTCCGAGCGGGGCTCGAGCGACCAGGCCCGGCAGTAGTCGAGGATCTCCGCCCGGGTGACGGCGAGGAGAGGCCTGACCAGCACCCAACCTTCGTCGCGGCGGAGGGCGGGCATCCCGGCCAGACCGTCAAGGCCGGTCCCCTCGATGACCCGCATCAGGACCGTCTCGGCCTGGTCGTCGAGGTTGTGCCCGACGGCCACCCGCGGCTCCCCCGCGGGGCCCGGACCCCACGACCTGGCGAGAGCGGCCAAAGCCTCGTAGCGGACCTGCCTGGCCGCCTCCTCGAGCGAGAGGCCGCCCCGGCGTGCCGCAGCCGCGGCATCGACCGTCTCGCCGTGAAACTCGAGGCCCAGCTCGGCGGCCTTCTCGGCCACGAAGGCCATCTCCTCCGCGCCCCTGCCTCCGCGGAGGCCGTGGTCCACATAGGCCGCCCGCAGGTCGAGGCACAAGTCATCCCGCAGGCGGAAGAGCACGTGCAGGAGGGTGAGGGAGTCCGGCCCCCCGGAGACGGCGGCCAGGACGCGGTCGCCCTCTCGGAGGAGCCCTTCCGCCAGGGAGAACTCCCTGACCTTGCGGTAGACGGCGTCGGGGTCTTGCGGCCGGACCATCATACAACCATTATCGCACATGCCTCACCTCTGCAGACAGGGTGAGGAAAGAAGGAGGGTGTGCCCATCAACGGCACACCCTTCGAGTTGGGGGAGGAAAAACTCAGGCTCCCTCGCGGGAGCGGAATCTCAGCACCAGAACGGTTATATCGTCCTTCAGCCCGCCGCCCCGGGCGTAGGCCGTCCCGCCGCCGGCCGCGGCAGTGAGACGCCTGCGGCTGAAGGAGACGGCGGCCTCGACCAAGGCGTCGGCGACCTCCTGCGGGCCCGCGTTCCCCACCTCTCGGAGGAGCTCCACGACCCAGCTCTCCGACGGCGTCGGCCCGAGGTGGTCCGAGGCGGCCAGGAGCCCGTCCGTCGCCAGGACGACGAGGTCCCCCGGCTGGAACATCTGGCGGTGGCCGTCGGTGGAGACCTCCGGCAGGACGCCGAGGGGCAGACTGGCGGAGTGGATGACGGTGACCTCACCCCCGCGCCTGAGATAGCTCGGAGTGGCCCCGACCTTTATGAACCTCCCCTGCCCGTCGTGCAGGTCGACCGTGAGGAGGTCGAGAGTGGCGAAGCGCTCGTTGACGGACTTCAGAAGGAGCAGGGAGTTCACCGTCCTGACGGTCATGTCCGTGTCGAACCCCAGGCGGAAGAGCTCCTCCAGCATCCTGACGGTGGCCTGGCTCTCGGCGGCGGCCTGCGGTCCGGCCCCGGTCCCGTCGGAGAGGACGGCGCAGAGGCGGTTGCCGGGAAGCTCCTCGATGAGGTAGGAGTCACCGGAGATGCCGCCGGGCGCCTTGCGGGCCTGCGCGACGCCGAGTTTGAACTCCAGGCGCCGGGGCACGGCGAGCCGGAACGAGCACTCGGGCTCGCCCCTCACGAGACCACACCGGACGTCGGAGACGACGAGGGTCTCTCCGGCCGCCGCCGAGACCGCGGGGGCGGCGACCTCCCGGCAAGCCTCCCCGGTGTCGCAGACCTCTGCTGTGACCTCGAACTCGGGCTTCCCGTCGGGAATCTGCCCGGCCACGACGGAGAGGGCCGGGAAGCCGGCCCGCTCGAGCCGTGAGAACACCTCGTCGGCCAGCCCGGCGCTTCCGGCGACCTCCTCCCGGAGGCCCTCGCCGAGCGCGCGCAGCACCCCGGACAGACCGTCGAGCTGGCGGCAAACCACGCCCCGGGTCTCACGGAGCTTCTTGCGCCAGTGCTGGTTGAGGGCGGCTATCTCCTGCAGGAAGTTCATCGTCGTGACGAGCTCGCCGAGGTGGACACACCTCCGCCGGAGGTGGGTCGGGACATCCCTGGCCTCGAGCTGGCCGCGCTGCGCGGTTATCTCCAGGAGCCCCTGCATCGCGCCTCGGGTCCGCTCCCGGTCACCCTTCCAGCACGTCCGGAACAGGCGGCACGACTCGCAGACGCGGCAGGCCGCCTCCGCCAGGCTCGCGAGGGTCGAGGGGTCCGGGTCCTTCGACGGCGGGGGAACCACGGTGGAGGTGGCCGAAAGCTCCCGCAGGGCCGCGGCGAGCTGCCCGAACACCTGGCTGAAATCGATGAGGCGCTGGCCCAGGTAGTCGTTCTCCGGCGTCCCCGGGCCGCCGGCGCGCCCGCCCGGGCCGATCGTGCCTCCCAGGGTGGCCCTGAGGTCGTGCACCAGGTGGGTCGGGAGGATGAGGAAGAGTCCGGCGGCCGTCCCCGCCTCCAGGATGACGCCCGTCAGATGCAGGGCCTCTTCGATCAGCGGCGAGAGGAGAAGGACGCCGAAGAAGTACCCAGCCGCCGCCCCCGCCTTCCCGTAGTCGCGGAAAACGCCTGTCAGGAGCCCTCCCGCCGCCAGGAGGGCCAAGCCGGAGAGGCCCCCGGCGGAACACAAGGCCAGAATCACGCCTGACGCGGTCCCGACGGCGGCCCCTATCCCGGCGCCACCCGCAGCCCCCGCCGTGACCACCAGGAGGCCGCCCAGGACGCCGGAGGCCCTGAGGCCGGCGTAGCCGAGACCCGACAGCCCGGCCAGCGCCGTCGCGGCGGTGATGGCCCCGGCGACGACCTGCTCGGCCCCGAGGGCCACGGGAGCCCGGGCCGAGACGAGGGGCGGCAGGGCCGTCAGGTAGACGAGGGTCAGGACAAAGCCCAGGAGGGCGGCGAAGAAGGCCATGAGGAACCGGTAGGGAGTGGCATCGCCGAGGAACGCCGCGGCGCACCCGGCGACAAGGGTCACGGTGAAGGTGAGCGCGGCCAGGGTCAGCGGCCGGCCGGGGCGTCCCTGCCGGTCGAACACGGCCAGGAGGAGGGCCAGCCCGGCCGCCGCGCCGGTGAACTCCAGACAGCCCGCCACCGAACCCGTGGAAAGCATCCCGGCGGCGGCGGCGAGAGCGACGCCCAGGCAGCGCTTCGGGTTCAGGGCCAAGGTGGCGGCGAACAGCGCCGTGCCGAACGGGGTCACGGCCTGCAGGACGGTCGCCCGGCCGACGAGGAAGGCCAGGACGTTGAGGGGAAGGGCCTCAAGGGCGAAGACCGAACGCAGGGCCTCCAGAACGTCCCGCACCGCCCCGGCCAGGCGGCCGGGGACCTGGGATGTGTCGCGGTGACCGTCGCGGTGGGACCTGGAGGTGTGCCCCCCCACGACCCCGACACCTGTCCGCCCCAAGGCCGTCCCCTCCCGGACACCGGTCCCTCTCACCGGTCTCTCTTACCGTGCGCTTCACCCGCCGCCCGTCACGGTGCGGCGCCCAAGGATTCTACCAGGGCCGTCGTCGGGGGGATTGTCATAAGTCCGGAGGCGGGGCGCGGCATCGAGCGGCACGAGGCGGCAGGTTTCGACAGAGAGAACGCGGACGGAGGACGCCGGTGTTACGGGTGTGGCCGCAAGCGGCGCGAAGGCGCCGCAGGGCCCCGGGAAACCTGTCGGCTCGTGAGGGAAAAACACGCCCGGGGCCGGGCGGGTGATACGGCGGCCTCCCCGCACGGTCCGGCCCCGGGACGACCCATCATCGACCGAGAGTCCTCTGCTATTCGACAACGCTCTCTATCGCCCGCTCCATCTGGCTGGTGGTCATCCCGCCGGTCACCCGCTCGACGACCACCCCACGGGAGTCGATGAATATGTTGGTGGGAATCCCACGAACCTGGTAGCGGTGAGCGACGACCCGGTCCTCGTCCAGCAGCACCGTGAAAGTGTAGCCGTTCTCCTCGAGGAACTCGGACACCACGGCGCGGCTCTCCCCGACGTTGACCGCGTAGATGGCCACACGGTCGCCGTACTTGTCGTAGACCTCCTGGAGGGATGGCATCTCCTTGACGCAAGGGGTGCACCAGGTGGCCCAGAAGTTCAGGTAGACCGCCTTTCCCCGGAGCGAGGAAAGGGACACCTCGTTCCCGTCGAGGTCTTCGAGGATGAAATCGGGGGCCGGGTAGCCCGGGAAGGGTTTCGCCTCCAGGTCGCCCGAGGGCTCGGGCTGCCTGCCGAGAAGCTGGAAGCCGACCACGACGACAAGGGCCACGGCCACGGCGGCGACCAGGAAGTAATAGCGTCTTGCGGTCACGCGATCACTCCCGTTCCGGTAAGGGTCTCGGGGGCCTCTTAACCGAACGCCCCGCTCAGCCTTGAGAAATGTCCGGTGTATAGTGCGACCCCCATCAGGATCATCAGGAGGCCGCTCAGCTTCTGGACGGTCCCCAGGTGCGGCGACAGGCCCCGCATCCTTTCAAGGGCGGTTGAAAGGAGAAAGGCACTGGCCAGGAACGGCACGGCCAGTCCCAGGGAGTAGGCCGTCAGAAGGACGGCCCCGGCTCGCATCGAGGCTGCACTGCCGGCCAGAATCAGAATCGAGGAGAGGATGGGACCGATACACGGACTCCAACCGATGGAGAAGGCGGTGCCCGCCAGGAACGAACGCACAGGACCGGCGTTCCCCGTGAGATGTCTGTGGCCGTAATAGCGGTTGAGGGCCGGCAGATCGAGGACGCCGGTCAGGTGCAGGCCGAGGAGTATGACGACGACTCCGCCGACTTTCTCCAGCAGGGCCCTGTGCGCCAGGAGCCACCGCCCCACCGCGCTCGCCGAGAGGCCCAGAAGGATGAACACCACGCTGAAGCCGAGAACGAACGCCGCGGCGTTCACGAGGAGCCGCCGGTGCGCCTTCCGTCGGGCCGCCCCCTGCCCGCCCAGCTCATCGACCGCCTGTCCCGCAAGGTAGGCGAAGTAGCTCGGAACAAGGGGAAGGATGCAGGGGGACAAGAAGGAGACGAGCCCCCCGGCGAAGGCGGCCACGAGTCCCGTGTCAGCCGCACCCATGAGGCTACCCCCCTCGCGGGTAGGGATTCTCCGGCCCGACCGACGACTCAACAGAGCGCGGTACGTCGACCACTATTGTTATACCACCCGGGGTATCTCTTTTGTAGCCCCGCCGGTCGGCAAACTAAGCCAAGCCCGCGCCGGTTCTGGTATGGTGACAATGGGGGGAGGGAGAGACGGAGGCTCGGTTCGGCCGGCCTTGCCCTGGAGGAAGGTCTGGTGGAACAGATGGCGGAAGACATGCGCGACCACGGGCGGAGTCAGGGAGCTGGCCAGCCGGCGGGTGCTTTCGGAGCTCGTGCGAATCTCGGCCGCTCCTGAGCAAGCTCCTCTTCATCCCCGAATACCGGAGAAGTTCCTCGACCTCTGCCACGAGTTCAACAGCCGGTCGTCAGTCTGCGGGCTGGGCAAGGACAACCTGGTCGCAGGCGGTATCAGATGAGCGAGGTGAACAGTCCTGGCAAGAAGATTGGCGCCGGCCCTGGTTCCGAAACTCACCTTCCGGTGGGGGAGGGGCTGGCCGAGCCTCTTGGCGCTCGGAGCCTTGCACCGCCCGCAGCCCTCGCCGGGACCCCCGGATGGAAGAGCTCCAGGTCGGCACCCGCCCCGCACGTATCTCTACATCGTGAACGTGGAGGCGGCCGTGTTCTCCGGTAACCGGTGGCTGGTCATCAGGCGCAGTGAGGAAGAGGAGCACGCCCCCGGCACCCTGTCCTTGGTCGGCGGGAAAGTGGAAGGTACTGCGGAGGTCTCCGCCATCCTGGAAAAGACGCTGGTGCGCGAAGTCCTTGAAGAGGTGGGCATCGAGGTCAAGGACGAGTTGGTCTACCTTGAGAGCAAGATCTTCCTCACCGACAAAGGCGAACCCGTCGTGGACGTGATCTTCGTCTGCGAGCATGAGCGCGGGGAGGCGCGCTGTGCGGACGCCGAGGTGGACGCTGTCTACTGGATGACCGCGAAAGAGGTTATCGGTGACGACAGGGCGCCCCGCTACCTCAAGGACACCATCCGGCTGGCCGAGACGGTCAGGCTCCGCCTCAGCCGGCGCGGAGGCTGAGCAGGGCGAGCCAAGGCGCCGGTCCCCACTGGTAGGTGTGGCCAGCTTTCAGTCCCCTATTCCTCGGGGAGATGGGTGCGACACTTACGATTCCAGCCGTGCCTACATCGTCTCCACAAACTTTCAGTCCCCTATTCCTCGGGGAGATGGGTGCGA
>DPMO01000169.1 GCA_003541445.1 Clostridiales bacterium
CCATCCTCCAGACGGCCCTCGAGATGCGCGAGGCCTGGCTGGCTGAGGACCTGGAGGCCCTCGGCCACCTCCTGGCCCGCGAGTGGGAGAACCGGAAAGGACTGGCCGAAGGGGTGAGCACTCCGGCCGTCGAGAAGGCTGTGGCCGTGGCCGCCGAGGCGGGGGCTCTCGGCTCGAAGATATGCGGCGCCGGCGGCGGCGGCTGCATGGTCAGCGTCACTCCGGAGGGACGGGGGGAAGAGGTGGCCGCCGCCCTCAGAGAGGCGGGCTTCAGGGTCCTCGACTTCGACTTCGACCGGGAGGGATTGGTCTTTGGCGCTAGGTGAAGGGGAACCGGTTTCGGCTTCGTCCGGTTCGCTCTCGAGCCCTACGTGGTCCACTGAGCGCAGGTGATTCTGGATTACCCGCCGGCCTTCACCCTCGTAATGCTCCCGCCGGGATGAACCCGTGGGTCTACTCCCTCGTCTACGACTCCTCGCACGTGGCGCCGGAGCTCATCATCAGCGTGGTGGTGGTCATGCCCATCAGCGCCGGGACAGGAGGATGGATCGTGAAGCCGGCTACATAGACGTACTCCACCCGCTCCCCCGGGGCCCGCCTCTTGCCGGCGACCCCGTCTCCGAGGGACCGGCAAGGAAATAGTCGATGCAACGGGGAGGGATATCGTCTCCCCGGTCGAAGTGTATAGGCCCTCACCTACGACCCGCACCCTGGAGCCATTCCTCAGGGGTGATGAGCGTGTCGGGACAGGTGCAACTGGCCGACATCATGGACACCCTGAAGAACATGCAGGCCGAGATGGCGACCAAGGAGGAACTCCGCGCTCTGGCCGAACGCATGGCCGAGATGGCGACCAAGGAGGAACTCCGCGCCCTGGCCGAACGCATGGCCGAGATGGCGACCAAGGAGGAACTCCGGGCCCTGACCGAACGCATGGCCGAGATGGCGACCAAGGAGGAACTCCGGGCCCTGACCGAACGCATGGCCACCAAGGAGGAGCTCCAGGACCTCGCGCAGCGCATGGCCACCAAGGAGGAGCTCCGCGCCATCACCGCAGAGATGGCCACCAAGGAGGAACTCCGCAGCCTCGGCGTGCTCCTCGAGGAGCAACGCGACCAGATGAAGATAATGTGCGAGAGCATAGCCGGTTTGGCGGAGCGCTTCGACCGGCTCGAGGTCAGGTTCGAGCGCCTTGAGAACCGGGTGGCGATACTCTGGGCCGGCCGCGCCGACGCCTGAGACGTCGCCGCCTCCTCGGGCACCTAGCTTATTCGTCCCGCTCGTCCCGCGCCCGGCGGCGCCGCCTCCTTGCGTCTTCCGGGGTCTGTGGAAACCCTGGGATGCGTGGCGGTGGCGCTCCCGTCTCGCGCGCGGCCTCCGTCTGGGCGGACAGTTCTTCGGGAGAGGCCGAACCGCGCAGCCGCATGTCCTCGAGTGCTTCCTCGAACCGTTCGCCGGGCTCGAGATGGTCCCGGGGAGGGGCACGGTAGACCATCGAGCGGCGGCGGACGAAGACCACCGCCAGGACGAACGCGGCGGCCAGGAGGGCGAACAGGTAAAGGTCTGTCACCAGCATGGTCTAAGCATACCCGGCACGGCCGGGTTTAGCCGCGTCAGGCTCCACCTCGACCCCCAGCAACCGCAGGGCCGCGGCGGCCACACCCCGGCCGGGGACGGACCGCCCGGTGAAAGTCCCGTCGTGGATGCGGGTCGGCCCGCACGAAGGGCTGCCGTCCTTGAGGACGGCCCTCTGCGCGCCGGTCGCCCGGGCCAGCTCGACGGCCCTCCTGGCTCCCTTCAGAAAGACCTCCGACACGTCGCGGCC
This sequence comes from Clostridiales bacterium, assembly GCA_003541445.1. GTDB lineage: Bacteria > Bacillota > Sulfobacillia > UBA995 > UBA9673 > UBA9673. The sequence goes on from DPMO01000169.1 coordinate 1,826, forward strand.
GTCGCGCGTGACCACGCGGGCCTTTCCGGCGATGACGGCCTCCCCGTCACCACCGGTGATCTCGGCCGGCGCCCTCGGGACACCGAGGCCCCCGAGACACTCCGGGCAGATGGGAAGGACGAGCCTCTCGCCGGGGTCCAGGGGTCCGTGTCTCGCCGCGTCCCACGGGCCGCGGGGCCCCCCGTCGTAGGCCGTGGCCGCTCCCAGGAGACAGGCGCTGGCCAGGACAGGCGGGCGCTGGCTCCCCACGCGGACCCAGCCCGGTCCGGGAGCACTCCCCGGGGCGATGCTGGCCGCGACGAACCTGCCTGCCTCGCCGACGGCCCGGACGACAGCCTCCTCGGGTGCACATCCCGCAAGGACCGAGACGATGTAGGCGGCGTCGAACACGTCGCCGGCCCCGCTGACGTCGGCCTGGAGGTCAGACACAGCATGTTCCGGACCGACGCGCACCCCCTCCAGCCAGGCCCCCCGCGGACCGTCCTTGACGACCACCCGACGGAAGACCCGGCCGAGGGCGACCGAGGCTTCGCCCGGGCCAGGGGCGCCGCCCTCCGCTCCCCCGGCCAGGAAGACGGCCATGTCGGCCGAAGGCAGGAGCACGTCCGGCCCCCCGTCAAGCCCGAGCCCCAAGCGGTGCAGGACCCCCTTCCGGTCGAGCCTGCGGAAGGCCCTCCGGACGCCGGGGTCGAGCGAGACGGGTATGCCTCGCCGGCGCGCCGCCAGGGCCAGGCGCCGGGCAACCTCGGCCGGCCCCTCCTCGATGAGGCAGTATCCCGAGACGTGGAGCCAGGCGACGCCGTCGAGGCCGCCAAGCTCGCCTTCCCCCGTCACCTGCTCCACGTCTCTCAACCCGAGGAGGGCGTTCGTCCCGCGCTCGACATAGACGACGCGGTCGACTCCGTCCCTCCGGTGCATGACGACGTAGCCCGTCGGCGCCTCGACTCCGGGGGCCGCCGGAAGGGCGACTCCCAGGCGTCCGAGCTCTCCGGCCACCCACCTCCCGTTGGGGTCGGACCCGAGCTTCCCGATGATGGTTACCGGCCGTCCCTCTCCGGCCAGCACCCGGCCGAGGTTGGCCGCGCTGCCTCCGGCTTTGATGAAGAGGCCCTGCGGCGGGAGGGAGAGGAAGAGCACGTCGAGCAT
>DPMO01000073.1 GCA_003541445.1 Clostridiales bacterium
GGGCGGGGGAGGAGACCCGGCGCGTCTTCTCCCAGTTCCTCGAGTGGCTGGGGCGGCCCGACCGGGAGGCCATCATCGTCGGGACGACGAACGTGCCCGACCATCTCGACGAGGCCTTCACCCGGACCGGGCGCTTCGACTACAAGATACCCTTCCTCTACCCCGGGCCTGCGGCGCGCCTGGAGGTCATGCGCGTCCACCTCGGCCTCGGTGAGGGCAGTCGGCATCCGCCGACCCCGCTGGCCCTGCCGGAGGAAGAGCTCATCGCCTACCTCCGGGAGAAGGTCGTGCCGCGGACCGAGAACTTCTCAGGGGCCGAGCTGGAGGAGGTCGTCACGAGGGCCAAGCGCACGGCCTTCGACCGCGGGGCGGACGCCGTGGGCCCGGAGGACTTCGAGGAGGCCATCAAGACCTTCCGCATCGACGTCCGGGCCCGACGCCGGACCATCGAGGAGTACCTCGACGCCGCCAGACGCCTGACGGACGACCTCTCCTTCCTCGAGGCCATCCAGACGGAGATGGGCGCGTATTGACGCCGAATTCCGGCGATTCCCCGGGCTGTTGACCCCCCCGGACGGGGGCGATAGACTTTATTCCGTTCCAGGCCTGCGGGGAGGGCGGTGCCGGGTGGCCGGGTCTTGTTCGTCGGGGCCGACACGCACCAGGACCGTTCTCGTGCTCGGCAACCCCGCGGCCGGCGGCGGCGCCGCCCTGCGGGTGGCCCGCCAGGTCGTCCACACCCTGGGAGGCCTGGGTCTGGAAGCCTTTCTCGTCCTTCCAGGGGGTCCGGCCGAGGCCGCGGCGGCCGTGAGGTCGGCCGCGGACGAACTCGCCCGGCGGGGGCGTCCCCCCTCGGCCCTCGTGGCCGTCGGGGGTGACGGCACGGTGCGCCTGGCCGCGGGCCTCGCCGCCGATACAGGGCTCGAGCTGGGCATAATCCCGGCCGGGACGGGCAACGGCACGGCCTACTCGCTGGGCCTGCCTCTGGACGCCTGGGAGGCCTGCCGGGTCGTCGCCCGGGGCCGGGCCGTCCCGTGCGACCTGGGGCTCGTCGAGTTCCCGGGCGGCGGGGAGGCCGCGAGGACGTTTCTCAACGTGGCCGGAGCCGGGCTCGACGCCGTCATCGCCCGCACGTACGGTGAGCAAGGCCGGCTCGGCCTTCACGGGGTGACGGGGTACCTCGTCGCTGCCCTGCGTTCGCTCGCGTCCTTCAGGCCTGTCCCGCTCGAGGTCGTCCTCGACGGGCAGGCCCTCGAACTCGAGGCTCTGCTGGCGGCGGTGGGGAACGGGGCCTTCTACGGCAAGGGTGTCAGGATCGTCCCGCCGGCCTACCCGGCTGACGGCTACCTCGACGTGTGCCTGGTGCTGCCGGTGAACCTGGCCGACCTCTCGGTCCTCGTGCCCCTGCTCCTCGCGGGACGGCATCCGGGGCACCCGAAGGTGAGGGTGCTGCGCGGCCGCGAGGTGGTCCTGCGGGTGGCCGGCTCGGCTCGTGCCGCCGGTGCCGTTCCGGTGCATGCCGACGGCGACCTGGTCGGCGAGCTCCCGGTGCGTTTCTCGGTCAGAGCCGGCGGCGTGCGGGTCATCCTGCCCGAGGGTGTCCGCCGGACCGGCGTGGTGCGGGCGTCTGCCGGACCGCCCCCGGGGAGAACCTAACTATGCAGTCCTTCGTGAGGTGAGGGTGTCAGTGGGAGGAAGACCGTCCGGGCGGAGGGGGTCGACTCTCGAACACCTCTTCCATCCCTCGTCCGTGGCTGTCATCGGCGCCTCCAAGACCGAGGGTAAGATAGGTCACGCCATCCTGAAGAACGTCCTCGAATCGGGGTACAAGGGACCCGTCTATCCCGTGAACCCCAAGGAAGAGGATATTTTGGGCCTCAAGTGCTACCCAAGCGTCGGGGCCGTCCCGGAGCCGGTCGGCCTGGCCGTGGTGGCCGTTCCGGCGAAGGCGGCCCTCACCGTCGTCCGCGAGTGCGGGGAGGCGGGCGTTCCGTGCCTGGTGGTCGTCACCGCCGGGTTCAGGGAGGTGGGCAAGGAAGGGCTGGCCCTAGAGAAGGACCTTGTCGAGACCTGCCGGCGGTACGGGATGACCATGGTCGGGCCCAACTGCCTCGGCATCATGGGCACCCACACGCCGCTGAACGCCTCTTTCTCGGCCGGCTTCCCGCACCGGGGGGACATCGCCTTCCTGTCCCAGAGCGGGGCTCTCTGCGCGGCCATCCTCGACTGGAGCCTTGAGCGGGGCATCGGCTTCTCCAAGTTCGTGAGCCTGGGGAACAAGGCCGTCCTCGACGAGCTGGACTTCATCAGGGACGCGGCCGAGGACGACTACAGCAAGGTCATCCTGGGCTATATCGAGGACGTCAAGCGCGGAGAGGAGTTCGTGGAGGAGGCGTCGCGGGCCGCCCGGAAGAAGCCCGTGGTCATCATCAAGTCCGGGACCAGCCAGGCCGGGGCCAAGGCCGCCTCTTCGCACACCGGAGCTCTGGCAGGCAGCGACCTGGCCTACGACGTGGCCTTCAGGCAGGCCGGCATCATCCGGGCCGCGACGATGGAGGAGCTCTTCGATTACGCGACCGCTTTCGCCACCCAGCCCGTCCCGAAGGGCCGCCGCGTGGCCATCGTGACGAACTCGGGGGGTCCGGGCATCATCGCCACGGACCAGGTCGAGGCCAGGGGGCTCACCATGGCCGGCTTCAGCAAGGAGACCCTCGAAGAGCTCCGCGGTGTCCTCCCTCCGGCGGCGAACATCTACAACCCCGTCGACGTCCTGGGGGATGCGACCGCCGAGGTGTACCGGAACGCGTTCCGCCTGGTCCTCGCCGACCCCGGGGTGGACGCCGTGGTCTGCCTCCTCACGCGCCCGGCCGGCATAGACCCGGCCGAGGTGGCCCGGGGCATCATCGAGGAGAGGAAGAGGTTCCCGGCGAAGCCGGTCGTCGCCGCCTTCCTCGGCGGCGAGAACGTGCGGGAGGCCAACGAGCTTCTCGAGCAGGCGGGTCTGCCCGCCTACGAGTTCCCGGAGCGGGCGGTCATGGCCCTTTCGGGGCTCGTCAGGTACGGGGAGCTGATGAAGCGGCCTCCGGTCGGCCGGGGCGCCGTGTTCGACGACGTCGACCGCGACAAGGTCAGGGAGATATTCGCCGCGGTCAAGAGCAAGGGGCGGCTGGTCCTTCTCGGCAGTGAGGCCCACAAGGTGGCTGAGGCCTACGGCATCCCGGCCGCGCCCATCGAGCTGGCCGCCCGGGTCTCCGAGGCGGTGGAGACGGCCGGCAGGCTCGGCTACCCCGTCGTCCTCAAGGTGGCCTCTCCCAAGATCACCCACAAGAGCGATGTGGGAGGGGTCAAGGTCGGTCTTGAGGACGCCGCCGCGGTCAGAGAAGGCTTCCTGGGAATCCTGGAGAACGTCCACCGCGCCCTGCCCCAGGTGCCCGTGGAGGGTGTCGAGGTCCAGAAGATGATGCCCGGAGGGACCGAGTTCATCGTCGGGGTCAGCCGGGACGTGCAGTTCGGCCCGCTGGTCATGTTCGGATTGGGCGGCATCTGGGTCAACCTGATAAAGGACGTCTCCTTCAGGCTGGCCAAGGGCCTGACCATGGAGGAGATAGAGGGGATGATCCTGGAGACCAAGGCGAACACCCTCCTGCGGGGCTACCGGGGCCGGCCTCCCCTGGACAGCGCGGCCGTGGCCGAGACCATCGCCCGTGTGGCCCAGCTTGTGAGGGATTTCCCCGAGATATCCGAGCTCGACATCAACCCCCTTGTCGCCTACGAGAAGGGGGTCTGCGCGCTCGACGTGAAGATGACCATCTCCTGAGGAGGTGCCTTCTCTGGTGAGGAGCCTGTTCGTGATGGGCCAGTACGGCAGCGGCAAGACAGCCATCTGCCTCGCCCTGGCCCTCAAGCTGAAGGAGCGCGGTGTCAGCGTCGGCTACTACAAACCGGTCTGGACGCCGGCGGGGGTCGGGGACGCCGTCGATGACGACGCCGTGCTCATGAGAGAGGTCCTCGAACTGCCCCACCCGGCGGAGAAGATATCGCCCTTCGTCGCCAGCCCCCACTACCTGGCGAGGTACGAGGACCCCAAGCGTGACATCGAGGCCATCCGCAAAGGCTTCGAGGAGGTCGGCGCGAAGGCCGACGTGGTCATCGTCGAGGGGACCAACTGGCCCTACGTCATGATGAGCGTGGGTCTTGACGCGGTGTCCCTGGCGCGGGAGTTCGGGTCGACCGCGGTCCTCGTCTCGAAGGTGCTGAACGACTACTCCCTTGACGCCGCCCTCCTGCTCTGCCGGCACATCGAGCGGGAGAACGTGCCTCTGGCCGGCGTCATCTTCAACAACGTCCCCCGCACCCTTCTGGACAAGACCAGGGGCATCTACCGCCCGAACCTGGCCAAGGCCGGCTACAAGGTCCTCGGGGTCATCCCGCGGTCCCTTGAACTCTCGGCTCCCACCGTGGCGGAGTTCCAGGAGGTCTTGAACGGGGAGATCCTGGTCGGCGAAGAGCATCTCGACCGGGTGGTCGAGGATGTCCTCGTCGGGGCCATGACCCTGGAGAGCGCCCTCAGCTACCTCCGCCGCGCGACGAACAAGGCCGTCATCACGGGCGGTGACCGCGCCGACCTGGCCCTCGCCGCCCTGGAGACGAGCACGTCCGTGCTCATCCTGACGGGCGGCCTGTATCCGGATGTGCGCGTCCTGGCGCGGGCCGCGGAGAAAGAGGTCCCCGTCATCCTGGTCCACTACGACACCTACACGGCGGCGGAGAAGCTCCATGACGTGTCCCGCAAGATCCGGCCCGGGGACGCCGAGGCCGTCTCCGTGGCGAGGAGGAACCTCCGGACCCACTGCGACTGGAAGGCCCTCCTGACAGCGGTCGGGGTCGAGGCTTAACCCTCCTTACCGGTGGTCGGTCGGCCCCTTGGCCCCCGGTGGTCGAGCCCCGGGGTCCCCGCCCGGCGGTCGGCCGTGGAGCGCTCCGGCGGTGCTCCGCGCGCCCCCCCGGGAATAAGCATACCTGACCGGGCGGGAGGCTCCTGAACCTTGGGAATTCGGGTCCGGTGGAGGATATGGTCCGGCCGGGCTCGAATCCGGGCCTGCCACGAGAACCAGTTCTTGACCGCCGAGGGGAGAGGGTCGATTTGGAGAGGAGCAAGATCACGCTCAGCGTCATCAAGGCCGACGTGGGGGGGTGGGTCGGCCACTCAGGAGTTCACCCGGCCTTGGTCGAGCGGGCCAGGCAGTCGCTCGCCGACGCCGGGGAGATCCTTGTCGACTTCCATGTCACCTCCTGCGGTGACGACATGCAACTCATCATGACCCACCGGCAAGGTGTCGACTCCGAGACGGTCCACCGGCTGGCCTGGGACACGTTCGTGGCCTGCACGGCCGTGGCCAAGAAGATGAAGCTCTACGGAGCCGGGCAGGACCTTCTGAGCGACGCGTTCTCGGGGAACGTGAAGGGCATGGGTCCGGGTGTGGCGGAGATGGAGTTCGAGGAGCGGCCCTCCGAGCCGGTCATCATCTTCATGGCCGACAAGACGGAGCCGGGAGCCTGGAACTTCCCGCTCTTCAAGATCTTCGCCGACCCGTTCAACACCGCCGGCCTGGTCATCGACCCGAAGATGCACGCCGGCTTCCTGTTCGAGGTGCACGACCTCTACGAGAACAAGAAAATCCTCTTCTCCCTCCCGGAGGAGTACTACGACATCCTGGTCCTCATCGGGGCGGCCGGACGCTACACCATCAAGTCCGTGTACACCAAGGCGGGGGAGATAGCCTCCGTCTCCACGACCCAGCGCCTCAACCTCATGGCAGGGCGCTACGTGGGGAAGGACGACCCGGTGCTCATCGTCCGGGCGCAGAGCGGCCTTCCGGCCGTCGGTGAGATCCTCGAGCCTTTCGCCCACCCGCACATCGTCTCCGGCTGGATGCGGGGGTCACACAACGGGCCGCTCATGCCTGTCAGCCAGGCCCAGTCGACCCCGACGCGCTTCGACGGGCCGCCCAGGGTGGTCGCCTTCGGGTTCCAGCTCTGCGACGGCCGGCTCATCGGTCCCCAGGACCTGTTCAGAGACCCGGCCTTCGACCGGGCGCGCTCCGAGGCCCTGGAACTCGCCGATTTCTTCCGGCGCCTGGGCCCGTTCGAGCCTCACCGCCTGCCGCTCGACGAGATGGAGTACACGACGATGCCCGAGGTCATGAAGAGGCTGAAGGACCGGTTCGAGGACATCGGTGACTAGAACGGTCCGGGTCGGACGGGCGGGTGGCGTGTGAGAGGGCCGGGTGCCGAATCGTGCCGTCCGCGAACGAGGGGGCTGCCGGGCCCCTGAAGCTTCTCGTCGGGTCGTTGCACTGTCATTCGACCGGGTCCGATGGGAGCGGTACTCCCGAGGAGATCCTCGAGAAGGCCGCCGCCGTCGGACTGGATTTCGTCGCCATCACCGACCACGTCCCTCAGGTCACCGGGGACGTCCCGGCTGCTCGGCCGCGGCGCCGCGCCCGTTACGGAGGGCGGAGCCGCGCTTGCGGCGGAGGGACGCCCGTCCGGGCGCCGCTCGTCCACCGTGGGGTCCTGCTGTTGCCGGGGCTGGA
>DPMO01000003.1 GCA_003541445.1 Clostridiales bacterium
CAGGAGCGCCTGGCCAAGCTGGTCGGCGGTGTGGCCGTCATCAAGGTCGGGGCCCCGACAGAGGTCGAGCTGAAGGAGCGCAAGGCCCGCTTCGAGGACGCCCTCTCGGCCACCAAGGCGGCCGTGGAAGAGGGTGTGGTTCCCGGAGGCGGCCGCGTCTACCTCGACGCCGCCAAGGCCCTTGACGAGATAGAGGCCGAGGGCGACGTGAAGGTCGGGGTCGAGATCGTCCGTCGGGCTCTCGAGGAGCCCACGCGTCAGATAGCCGAGAACGCCGGGCACGAGGGGTCGGTCGTCGTGAGCCGGGTCAAGGACTCGCCTCCCGGCCACGGGTTCAACGCCCTGACCCGCGAGTTCGGGGACCTCGTTGCGGCCGGCATCTCCGACCCGGTGAAGGTGACCCGAACCGCCCTCCAGAACGCGGCAAGCATCGCCGGCCTTGTCCTGACGACCGAGGCCGTCGTCGTCGACAAGCCCGAGGAGGAGGACGAAGGCCCGGGCAAGACGCCGCCGATGTAGAGGCCCGGGAGGCGAAGGGCTGGAGGTAAGCGGTAAGGTAGAGGGCGACAAGAAGGCAAGGTGACCCGCAGTGGACCGGAGCCGCGTCCGTCTCGCTCGGGCGCGGCTCTCGTTCTGCTCAGGACTCGGCCCCGGCCGCGAGGGCGTGAAGCCGGATGGTGTAGGTCCCGGTCCCCGGCCGGGCCTCGCCGAGTCGGACGGGATAGACGCACACGTAGACCGTGCCGCGCGCGCCCGCCGTCCACCGCACCCGGGAGGCGTGGTTCCCGGCCTCGTAGTCGATATCGTCGCTCGCCGCAAGGAGGCGCAGGCCATCGTCCAGCAGGAGGAGGCAGGTGTCACAGCCTGCCGCGAGGGCGGCCGTCTCGACGGTGTAGGTGACCCCCGGGACGGCCTCGAAGCGGAACCAGTCCCGGTCACCCGTCACCAGCGAACGCTCCACGGGCGGTCCGCCCGGCCGGAGCTCGACGGCGTGGGACGGGTCGTTGTCGTTCTCGGGCCAGGTGGTGGTGACGGCGAAGGAGTACGAACCGAGGCCCGTAGCCTGCGGGTGACCCCACCCGGCGACCCTGACGTAGCAGGTGCCGCTCCCCGGAGCGGTCCACTCGATGAGGGACCCGCACCCCCGAGCGTCGTCATCCTCGGCGAGGACGGTCTCCCCGTCGCCGGCGTAGAGGGTGAGGACGGTGTCGCAGGAGGGCGCCAGGTCGAAGGTCTGGATGTGGTAGCGGACGCCTCGGGCGGCCTCGAAGGCGTACCAGTCCTCGTCATCGGGTGAGGACAGCCAACCGGCGGCCTGTTCACGGTCAGGCACCACCTTCCCGGCGGGGAGGTGGCTCCTGCGGCCGCCGGCGCCCGCGAGGGAGGAGACGGTCAGGATGTAGGGGCTGTTAAGGCCCCGGGCCGCCTCGACGAGAACGTAGGCCGTGCCGCCCTCCCGACAGACCCAGCGTATCTCAGAGGCTCCGTCCGGCCCCGGCGCGCCGTCGTCGTCAGGGATGACCAGCCAGTCACCCTCGGGTCCTCCGCTGCAGGGTTCCAGGCCTCCTCCGCCCGGATTCAGGGGTGCCGCGCCCGGGCCGGAGACACCGACGGTCACATCGGGGGCCGCGGCGGCCGGGTCAGGGGCGTAGAGGGTGAGGAGGGTGTCGCCCTCCACGGTCTCCCCGGACGGGCCCGTCCCGACCAGGTGTGACGTCCGGATGGAATAGAGCCGTCCGGCCTCGGCCGTGAAACGGTACCAAGCCCGGGACGAGGCCGAGCTCAGAACGCCCCGGACGGGCTCCCCGCCGACGGCCAGGTCCAGGGCGTGACAGGGATGTCCGGCCTCTCCGTCGGAGGGTTCGAGGACCAGGGTGTAGCCGCCCCCCGGGTCGGCACCTCCGGGGACGGCCGACTGGACACGGACGACGTAGGCCGCCGGTGGGCCCGGACCCACTGGGGGTGCCGCGCCGGGTGCCGCGCCGGGTGCCGCGCCGGGTGCCGCGCCGGGCGGACAGAAAAGGACCTCCGATTCGGAGGTGCGGAGGGTACGGTCGTCGTTGGAGGCCAGCGGGGCGCCGTCCGGGGTGAGGACGGTCAGGACCGTGTCACACCCCGCCGAAAGGTCCCTGGTCCTGAGGCGGACGCACTGCCCGGGGGATGCGTAGAACCGGTAGTGGTCGACGTCGTCGGGTCCGTTGAGGGCGGCCCTGACCGGGAGGCCGGGGCGGAGGAGTGTCGCCGTCTCCGGGGTCCCGTCAGTGTCGGCGTAGGTGAGGGTGACCCACCGACCGACGGGGTCGTAGTGGACGCGGGCCCCGAGGCCCTCGGAGAAGAACCGGACGGGGACGAGCGTCCGGCCGCCGCGGATGACGGGGGGCGAGTCGATGGTCACCGGCCTGCCGTCGGCTTCGGCCTCTTGGCGGCTGACCCAGAGGCGGACGACGCGGCTCCCCAGGGCGGCCGTGACCCGTCGCTCGTCCGGTTCCCACTGGACGTCGGCGCCCAGGGTGGCCGCGACGAAGCGCAGGGGGACCATGGTCCGGTCGGCGACGATCTCCGGCGGGACGTCCAGGCGGGCCTCCGCCCCGTTCACGAGAGCGGAGGGTTCTCCGACGAAGAGGACCACCGTGAGGTCGAGCGCTCTGGGGGTCGCCGTCGCGGGGCCGGCCGCCGCGACCTCCACCTTGCCGTCGTAGAGAGCCGTCACGGTGTAGGTGTAAGCCCGGCCGTTCGAGACGCCGTAGTCAAGCCACTCCGTTGCGCCCGGCCCCAGGGAGGCGACAAGGACCGGTGGCGGGCCCTGCCCGGTGGCGGGGACGTCTTCGCTGCCTCCGCCGGAGCCGGCGGCACTCGCACCGGGGTCCGCGTGGGCGCCGACCGCGCCCGTCCCGGGACCGCCCGACCGGTAGACCCGGTAGCCCAGGAGTCCGCCCTGGAGAGGGTCCCCTGGCGGCGGCCGCCAGGACAGATGGACCACACAGTTGCCGGGGGATGCGACGAGGTCTCGGGGGGCGGTACACAGGGGGTCCTGGGCGGCGAACGCGGGGTCCTGCGCGGCGAGCGCGGCGCTCCCCGGTGGGCCGGCGGTGAGAACGATGAACGCGGAAAGGGCGGCCGCGAGCACAGCCGCCGGGCGGGGGTGCCGTCTCTCCAACGGTGGTTCCTCCTGCAAGAGAAGATGCCGAAAGGCCATACCTTTGGGGAGAGGTCCAGTTCTGACCACTTCCGCACATACCAGGTAAGTCCTGCGCTAGGCAGGATTTTCCGGCCGGACAGGGTCCTGCGGAAGGGAGTGAGGAAGGCCGACCGGAGGTTGGTGTCGGTCGCCCGGGCCGCGGGCAGGATAATCCGGGCCCCCGGCCAATTGCGTGCACCAGAACGCCGGCTGCGGGTTAGGAGAGGAGAGCATTGGGCGATCACCTTGAACTTGCCGACCGGGAGGTCCTGCTCTCGGCCGAGGCCATCCAGCGGAGGGTGCGGGAGCTGGGCGAGGCCGTCTCCCGCGACTACGAAGGCCGGGAGGTCTTCTTCGTGGGGGTGCTCAAGGGCGCGTGGATGTTCCTGGCCGACCTGGCCCGGCACATCACCGTACCCGCCGTCTTCGACTTCATGGGCGTCTCCAGCTACGGTACCTCGACCACGACCTCGGGCGTCGTCCGCATCCTCAAGGACCTCGACGAGAGCATCGAGGGTCGGCACGTCGTCGTCGTGGAGGACATCGTCGACACGGGGCTCACTCTGAGCTACCTGGTCGACGTCCTCCGGCGGCGACGCCCGGCTTCGCTCAAGGTCTGCGCGCTGCTCGACAAGCCCAGCCGGCGCCGGACCCAGGTCGAGCTGGATTACGTCGGCTTCGAGATACCCGACGCCTTCGTCGTCGGCTACGGCCTGGACTACAAGGGCCGCTACCGCAACATCCCCTACATCTTCGTTCTCCGCGAGGAGGTGGACGGCTCGTGACAGGCCCCGCCGCTCCCGCGGCTTCGGCCGAGCTCGTCCTCGTCGTCGACTTCGGCGCCCAGTACAGTCAACTCATCGCCAGGCGGGTGCGCGAGCACCGCGTCTACTGCGAGCTCGTCCCGTACACCACCCCCCTGGGAGACCTCCTCGCCCGCCGGCCCAAGGCGGTCATCCTGTCGGGCGGTCCGGCCAGCGTCTACGGTGAGGATGCCCCGCGCCTGGACACCGGGCTCCTGGAGGCCGGCCTCCCGGTGCTGGGCATCTGCTACGGGATGCAGCTCATGGCCTTCCTCCTCGGCGGGGAGGTGGTGCGCGGCGACAGGCGGGAGTACGGCCGCGCGCGGCTCACGGTCACGGACGGCCGCGACCTCTTCGCCGGGGTCGAGAGGGAGACGTGGTGCTGGATGAGCCACGGGGACCTCGTGCGGCGGGCCCCGCCCGGCTTCGAGGTCCTGGCCCGCACACAGAGCACGCCGGTGGCCGCCTTCGCCGACCGGCGGCGCCGCCTCTACGGCGTCCAGTTCCACCCGGAGGTCGTCCACACACCGCGGGGGCGCGACATCCTCGGGAACTTCCTCTTCCGCATCGCCGGCTGCCGCGGCCTCTGGACCCCGGAGGCCGTCGTCGAGGCCGGCGTCCGGGAGGTGGCCGAGAAGGTCGGCCGCGGGCGGGCCCTCGTGGCCCTGTCCGGCGGGGTGGACTCGGCCGTGGCCGCGGCCATGGCCCACCGGGCCCTCGGCGGCCGCCTGACGGCCGTCTTCGTCGACCACGGCCTTTTGCGTAAGGGGGAGGCCGAGACGGTCATAGAGGCCTTCCGCCCCCGCCTCGGGGAGTCGTTCGTCGCCGTCCAGGCCCAGGACCGCTTCCTCAGACGCCTGGCGCACGTCCGGAACCCTGAGCGGAAGCGCAAGATCATCGGTGAGGAGTTCATCCGCGTCTTCGAGGAGGAGGCCGGCCGCCTGGGCCTGGTCCCCGGGAGGCAGGACGCCTTCCTCATCCAGGGCACCCTCTATCCCGACGTCATCGAGAGCGGAGGGACGACCGGGACGGCCGCCGTCATCAAGAGCCACCACAACGTCGGCGGCCTTCCGGAGCGGATGTCGCTGAGGATCGTCGAGCCCCTGCGCAACCTCTTCAAGGACGAGGTCCGCGCCGCGGGGCAGGAGCTGGGCCTGCCGCCGGAGATCGTCTGGCGTCAGCCCTTCCCCGGGCCGGGCCTCGCCGTCCGCATCGTCGGGCCGGTGACAAGGCGGAAGCTCGAGATCCTGCGCGAGGCCGACGCCGTCGTGCAGGAGGAGGTGAGGCGCGCGGGCCTGGACCGGGAGCTCTGGCAGTACTTCGCCGTCCTGCCGGGCGTCCGCAGCGTCGGGGTGATGGGCGACGACCGGACCTACGGCTACACGGTCGTGGTGCGCGCGGTCACCAGCGAGGACGGGATGACGGCCGACTGGGCCAGGCTCCCGCACGACCTCCTCGAGAGCATCGCCTCGGGAATCGTGAGCCGGGTGCCCGAGGTGAACCGGGTCGTCTACGATGTGACCTCCAAGCCCCCGGGGACCATCGAGTGGGAGTAGAGGGTGAGGCGGGGGTGGCGCGCCCCGGGTGTCGCCCGGTGTGCCCACGCCGGGCCGCCCCCTCCCGCCCGCCGTCCACTATATGCCGGGGGACGGGGGTCGGGTCGAAGGGGGCGGTCGCCCGGCGGCCGGGAGTTGGCGGAACGTCTGACAGGTTGTGGGGCGGGGGAGGGACAGAAGACGAAGACCGACCGCGGGCGGTCGAAGGGCGCGAGTGACGTCGTGGTCCGGGGGGCGCGGGCCGAAGACTACCCGGCCGTGCGTGAGCTCATCCTCTCCGTGTGGGAGGACCCGGATGACGAGCTCGGCATCTGGGATTACACCACCGCCAACGACCCTGACCTCCGCCCGGAACACACACGGCTAGTGGTCACCGCCAGGCGGCCGGTGGCCACGGCCACCCTCCTGCCCCGCCGGGTGCGGACACCCCGGGGCTGGGTCCCGGGAGCGGAGCTGACCCTCGTCGGCTGCCATCCCGAGCACCGGGGCCGGGGATATGGCCGGGCCGTGGTGCGGGACGCCTTCCGCTTCATGGCCTCCCGGGGCATGGCTGTCGCCGTATTCCACGGGGAACCTGATTTCTACCTGCGGCTGGGCTGTGCCCCCGTGTTCGCCAGCGTCCGGACGGAACTGGAGGTGGTCGCTCTTGGCGGGGAACTCATGGGGGCCGGCCGGCCCGCCCTTGCCGAGGCCGGGGAGGACGACGCACCCGTCCTCGCCTCCCTCTACGCCGACCGGGTGGCGGTCTATCCGGGGTCTGTGGCCCGGGCGCCGGAAGCCTGGGTCTGGCGCGTCCGGAACCGGCAGTTCCACTCCCTGTTCGTCCTGGAGGACCGCCGGGGCTACTCCTTCGTCTCCTTCGGCCGCGAAGGGGACGGGCTTCTTGTCCGCGAGGCGGCCGCGGTCGACGAGCGCGCCGCACGGGGCCTCCTCGGGGGCCTCGCCCGTGAGGCGCGGCGCCGCGGGCGGTCGTCGGTCGTGCTGGCCGTGCCTTTCGACAACCTGCTGGCCCGCCTGGCCTTCCTCTTAGGGGCCGAAAAGCGGCTGCGGCCGGCCAGGACGGGCTTCGCCGCCGTGACCCGGTGGGAGCCTCTCCTGCCCGCGGGCTACGAGGTCCGAGAGGGCTCGCCCCCTGAGTTCGGGGCCGACGGTGAAGTCGAACTGCGGTTCGAAGGCCGTCCTCTTCTCAGGTGCCGCCGCTCCGCCCTTACCCAGCTCGTCATGGGCTACCGCAGTATCGACGACCTCTCCCTCCTGGGGAAGTGTCGTCCCTGCCCCCTGCCTGAGCGTGAGCGCTCGATGCTCAGGGGCGACTTCCCGGTCGGGTTCCCGCACTACTCCGAGGCCCCTTACCTCTTCTGGTTGTAGACTTCTGGCTCTCGACTTCTCGTTTCGGACGGCGCCGGCGCTGGTCGTAGGCCGGCTGTAGGTCGGATAGGGGGCCACGATGGCCAGCGGGGTCGCGGCTCAGGCCGTGGGGTCGGCCACGACGCCCAGGAAGAGGATGACGCCGGTCTCGGTGTCGGTTATGGCGAAGACGAAGGGCCGGTCGATGCGCAACTCCTCCGGGAGCGACTCGCGCATGACCGCACCGGAGACGCCGGCCGCCTCGCTGCCTTCCTCGTCGACCCGGATGTAGGTCTTGTGCGCGACGCAGCTCAGCCACGGGTCGCGGGGCGACATGCGGGTGAAGTCGGACTCGGGGGTGTAGGCTATGGCCATCCCCAGGTCCTTCAGCACGGCGTCGAGCCGGTCGCTGACCTTGTACTCGAGCTCGAACTTCGGCATGACCAGGACCACGGACCGTTCGGCCAATCCGGCCGCGGCGGCCTTCCAGACCCCGGGGGTGAGGGACGCCACGAACTCCACCAGCCGCACCTGCTGCGGGTCGAGGGGGTCGAGACCCGACGGCCGCGGGTCGAGCCGACCGAAGACGCCTCGGCAGCCCGTCAGGGAGATGACCAGTGAGCACATGAGTAGCCAGACAGCAACACGGATTGGCAGAGCCGTCGTCCAACGTCGCATCATCACCACGCTCCCGCACCGCAGGTCCGGGCCCCGGGGAAACCCGGTCACAGGTTCTTATGACGACGGAGGGGAGAGACCTGTTCCCTCAGCGGCCCCGAAGCCTAAGATAAGATAGGTTCTTCCTCTCGGGAGACCCTAACGGGGACACCTGGCCTCGGGAGCCGCGTGGGTCGGCCAAGGACCTGTTTCCGGCGGGGCGAATGAACACTCGTAGGTGACGGAGGAGGTGGTCGCGGTGGCGGCCGCGGGACCCGTGGTCGTCGTCGGGGCGGGTCTGGCGGGGGCCGAGGCGGCCTGGCAGCTCGCCCAGCGCGGGGTCCGGGTCAGACTCTACGAGATGCGGCCCGGCAGGATGACTCCGGCCCACACCACGGGCTACTTCGCCGAGCTCGTCTGCTCGAACTCCCTGGGCGCGGCCGCGCCCACCAGCGCCTCGGGGCTGCTGAAGGAGGAGATGCGGCGGCTCGGGTCTCTCGTCGTCCGCTGTGCGGACTCGAGCCGCGTGCCGGCCGGCGGAGCGCTGGCCGTGGACCGCACCGAGTTCGGCCGGGCGGTGACCGAGGCCCTGGAGCGGCACCCGCTCGTCGAGGTGCGCCGGGAGGAGGTCGGGACCGTCCCGGCCGACCCGGTCGTCGTCGTGGCTTCGGGGCCCCTCACCTCGGACGCCCTGGCGGAGGACATCCGGCACCTCACCGGCCGGGAGCACCTCAGCTTCTTCGATGCCGTCGCGCCCATCGTCACCCTGGAGTCCCTCGACCTCGACCGCATCTTCCGGTCGTCCCGGTACGACAAGGGGGAGCCGTCGTACCTGAACTGCCCCATGACCCGCGAGGAGTACGAGCGTTTCTGGGAGGCCCTCGTCACGGCCGAACGTGCTCCGCTCCATCCCTTCGAGAAGGAGGTCAACTTCGAGGGCTGTCTTCCCATCGAGGTCCTGGCCCGGAGGGACCGCCGGGCCCTCCTCTTCGGGCCCTTGAAGCCGGTCGGCCTCACCGACCCGCGCACGGGGCGCAGGCCTTACGCCGTCGTCCAGCTCCGTCAGGACAACCGGGAGGGGACCCTCTACAACATGGTCGGGTTCCAGACGAACCTGCGCTGGGGGGAGCAGAGGAGGGTCTTCCGGCTCATCCCCGGCCTCGAGAGGGCGGAGTTCGTGCGGTACGGGGTCATGCATCGCAACACATACATCAACGCCCCCGCCCTCCTCGAGCCGACCCTCCAGTGCCGGTCAAGGCCCGGGCTCTTCTTCGCGGGCCAGCTCGCAGGGGTGGAGGGTTACATGGAGTCCGCCGCGGCGGGGCTCGTCGCCGGCCTGAACGCGGCCCGTTCGGCGATGGGGCTGGAGCCCGTCGTCCCGCCCCGGGAGACGGCCGTCGGCGCCCTCCTCCACTACATCGCCGAGGCCGACCCCCGCGACTTCCGCCCGATGAACGTGGCCTTCGGTCTCTTCCCGCCGCTTCGCGAGCCCCCTCGGGGCAAGGCCGCCCGGCGGGCCGCCTACGCCGAGAGGGCACTCGCGGCGCTGGAGGCCTGGCGGGAGGGGCTGGGGTAGCGCCGGTACTGCTCGCAGCTCACCTTGACCATGTGAACCATGCACTCGAGGCCGAAGAGGGCGCAGGCGAAAGACACGGCCGAACTCGATTGGCCGACGCCTGTCTCAGAGTGTTACCCCTACCGGTCGTCCCCAGGCGTGGGGACCGGCACCGGCCTGCCGTGAGCCTCAACTGGGCACTTCCCCGGCCGTCTCTCGGGCCTGTGCGGAGGAATCACAGGCCGCCCGGCCGAAGAGGTCAGGCTGACCGACAACTCCCAATTTTCCGCCCCCTTCCGCGAGCGGGGGGCGACGTCTGGAGGCCGGCCCGTGGAAATCTCGTCGGACATCATCGGGACGAGACTGAAGGAGTACCGGACAAAGGTCACCTGGCGGCAGACCACTAACTTCGCCGCCTCGGTCGCGGATATGAACCCCCGTTACTTCGACGACCGGCGACCCGAGGGCATCATCGCCCCGCCCGTCTTCGCCTTCGCCCTGACCTGGCCCATCATACGGGACATATACGAGTACATGGAGTTTCCCTACTCCCCCGACGTCCTGACGACCATGGTTCATTACACCGAGCATATCGAGTTCGAGCGCCCCGTGCGTCCCGGAGACGAGGTCGTCGTCAGGGGTGAGGTGGCGGCGGTGCTCCCCCGGCGCTCGGGGACCCACGTCGTCTTCAAGTTCCCCGTGACCGGACCCGGGGGACGGCTGTTCCACACCGAGTACATCGGGGGACTGCTCCGTGGGGTGGGGTGCCGCGACGGCGGGCGGGGGGCCGAG
>DPMO01000186.1 GCA_003541445.1 Clostridiales bacterium
GGAACCGGCCGACTATAATGGTCCGGACCTGCCGCCGACGGCGGCAGGACCTTTATTGCGGGTGGCGGGACCCAGATGACCCTTCTCCTCGACCTCTCCGACCTGGAAAGGGAGGTCGGCGGGGAGGTCGACTTCAGGATAACGGGAGGCCTGCCGGAGGACGCCGACGTGAACGGGGCGCGGTTCGGACCCGTGACCGTCAAGGGCCGGGCTCTGTGGACCGGTCGGACCGTTCTCGTCAGGGCCGTGGCCTCGACGGAAGCGGTTCTGACCTGCAGCCGGTGCCTCGGCGAGTTCCGGACCGGGCTGTCGGCTGAGTTCGTCCAGGAGTACCGCCCTGAAGCGGAAACCTGTCCGTCAGGGGGCGGCGGGGACCTGCGGCAGCATCCACAGCGTCAGGGCTGCCGGCCTGAGGAGGATGCCTCCTCCGCGGGCCACGGCGAGGTGCGGGGCGACGGTGGGGAGGTTCCCGAGGAACCCCTTCCCTTCGTCGGTCAGGTCATCGACCTCACTGCTCCGGCCTGGGGGGCGCTCGTCCTCGAGCTCCCGATGAAGCCTGTGTGCAGCGAGCGCTGCCGGGGGCTCTGTCCTGTCTGCGGCACCGACCTCAACCGGGAGAGCTGCACGTGCCGGGTCGAGGAGGTGGACCCCCGTCTTTCCCCGCTGAAGAAACTGCTTGAAAAGGCCAAGGAGCGGAGTGACTGACCGTGGCGGTACCGAAGAGGAAGACGTCGAAGGCGCGGCAGAGGAGCAGGGCGGCCAACTGGAGGCTCACCGTCCCCGGCCTGGTGGAGTGCCCGCGCTGCCACAAGCCGAAGCGGCCCCACCACATGTGCCCGAACTGCGGCCATTACCGGGGCCGGGAGGTCAAAGAGGTGGAGTAGGGCCGAAGAGGCAAGAGGACCGGAAGGACCGGACCTGGGGCCTGCAGGTCCGAGCGTATCAGCGGAGCCGCCCGGGCGGCTCCGCTTTTTGCTTGTACGACCGACCGGCCGCCGACAGTCGTCGTAAGACAGCAACCAGGCGACGGATGACTAGTGCGAAGCGCCTTACCTCGGTTTCCCTTTCGAAGAAAATTAATATTTCTTTCGAAAAACTCACGACGAAGAAGGAGTATAAGTGTGAATGGTAGTAATATTCTCCTTAACACATGAAGCGGAAAGGGGACAAGGATGTGTTCATTCATGGAAGGGAGGTTTGTGAATGAATAGGACGTTGGTCATCGCTGTTGCCGTCACTTTGGTTGTGGGTCTTGTCATCGGTTACGGGATTGGCGGCGCGAGGCCGGCCGTTGGTGAGCAGGGGCAATACGAGACGCACACGATCGTTGCGCTCCTGCCCTTGACCGGCGCCCTCAGCACGTTCGGTGAGAACAGCAAGGAGACCGTCCTTCTCGCCGCCGCCGACGTGAACACCTGGTTGGAGAGGGAGGGGAAGGACTGGAGGTTGGACGTGAAGATCGAGGACACGGCCACCGACGGTCCCACGGCCCTCGCGAAGATGAAGGCCTGGTACGGCACAGGCGTGACGCTGTTCGTCGGCCCCCAGGCGAGCGGTGAGTGCAAGGAGCTTCTCACCTTCGCCAACGCCAACAAGATCTTGTTCATCTCGCAATCGTCTACATCCCCCGCCCTCTCGATTCCGGACGACTATCTCTTCCGCTTCTGCCCGGACGACTTCATCCAGGGCCCGGCCATCGCCCGTGTCATGTGGGAGGCCGGGGTCAGGCACGCGATATTCAGCTGGCGCGGAGACACGTGGGGAGACGGGCTGCAGAAGGCCACCGAGGAGTCGTTCAAGAACCTGGGCGGACAGGTCTTCGAGAAGAACCTGAGGTACGACCCCGGCCTGGAGGACTTCCCGAAGGAGGCGGCCCTTCTCAACGACTACGTCCAGGAACTCATCAGCAGGGGAGTGCCCAAGCGGGAGATCGGAATCGTCGTCATCGCCTTCGAGGAGATAGCGCCGTACATGGAAGCCGCCAACAAGTACCCGTTGCTGAAAGAGGTCCTGTGGTTCGGCAGTGACGGAAGCGCGCTCTCCGAGGCGCTCGCGGAGCACCCCGTCGGCGCCGAGTTCGCCGCCCGGACCAAGTTCATCAACACCTTCTTCGCCCCCGGTCTCTCCAAGTACTCACTCTTCGACTATGTGAGGGGCCACGTCTTCAAGGTCCTCGGTCGGGAGACGGACGCCTACTCCTACAACGCCTACGACCAGGTCTGGGCCCTCGCCCTCGCCATAGACGAGGTCGGCTATGACGCCGAGAAGGTCAAGGAGATATTGCCGCGCGTGACCGACGAGCACACCAAGCTCCACGGGGCGAGCGGTCACATCGTCCTGAACGAGAACGGAGACAGGGCCTTCGCCGACTACGACCTCTGGGTCATCGGCGCGGACTCGGACTGGCAGAAGGTCGGCGTCTGGCGCGGCGCGACGGACACCATCGACTGGCTCGAGGACATCTACTGATCCGCGACACGACGGAGGGGGTTGGGGTCGCCCCCAACCCCTTCTTTGTTTAGGACGGTGAGAACCTTGAAGACGTTGCTCGCCACAGAGGGGTTGACCAAGGCTTTCGGGGGGCTAGTGGCCGTGAACAGGGTCAACCTGGAGGTGCGCGAGAACTCGCTGACCCTGCTCATCGGGCCCAACGGAAGCGGCAAGACCACGCTCCTCAACCTGTGTACCGGGGTTCTCAAGCCGGATTCCGGGAGGGTGGTGTTCAGGGGCCAGGACATAACCGGCCTGGAGCCCCACCAGATATACGAGCTCGGGTTCGTGAGGACGTTCCAGATACCCATGCCCTTCACAGCGCTGACGGTCCTTGACAACGTCCTGGGCGCCATGAGGAGTCCCGGGGAGGACCCGCTCCGGGCCGTCACCAGGGCGGCCTGGATAGGGCGCGAGGAAGAGCACATGGAAAAGGCCCTGGACATCCTGGAGAAGGTGGGGCTCGAAAGGCACTGGAACATGCCGAGTGCCAGCTTGGGGGCGGCTCAGTTGAAGATGCTCGAGGTCGCCAGAGGGCTGGCCTCGGGGGCGAAGCTGATAGCGCTGGATGAACCCATAGGCGGTGTCGACCCGGCCCGCGCGGGGGACATCCTGACCCACCTCACCGAGCTCAAGAGAAAAGAGGGTATCACGTTCCTCGTTGTGGAGCACAGGATAGACATCGCCGCTCCCTTCGCGGACTACCTGTACGCCTTGGACAGGGGCTCCATCATATCCCACGGTTCGCCTGACAGCGTTCTCAACGACCCCAAGGTCATCGAGGTCTACATAGGGCGGGATGAAGCATGTTGAGCATACGCAATCTCAGCGCCGGCTACGGAAGGCTCCAGGTGTTGTTCGACGTGAGTCTGGAGGTCCCCGCCAAGGGAATCACCGTCGTCGTCGGCCCGAACGGTGCCGGCAAGACGACCCTTCTGAACAGCATCATGGGGAACGCCACGGTGTTCTCCGGCGACGTGGTGTTCGAGGGCGTGAAAATCCAGGGGATTCTCCCCTACAAGGCCGCGAGGATGGGGATATCGTACGTCCCGCAGATGGGCAATGTCTTCAGCGACCTCACCGTCATGGAGAACCTGCACATGGCCGGCTACATGCTGAGCTCAGGCGAGGTCAAGGACAAGGCCGCCCAGGTCATCGGCATGTTCCCTGTCCTGAAGAATTTCATGCACCGAAAGGCAGGCACCTTGAGCGGTGGGGAAAGGCGGATGCTGGCCATAGGCATGGGCCTGATGAGGAAACCGAAGCTCATGCTGTTGGACGAGCTCAGCACCGACCTTGCCCCGATCATAGCCAAGAGAGTCATCACCGAGGTCGCCAGGCTCAGGGATGAGCTCGGGATAACAATCCTGCTGGTGGAGCAGATGGCCAAGAGGGCCCTGGAGATAGGTGACACGGCCTACCTCCTCGTGAGCGGTGACATTCGGTTCGAGGGCAAGGCGACAGAGTTGCTTCGCGACCCGGAGCTCTCGAAGCTGTACCTGGGGATCAAGGAGGCCTGACGCGAACCCGTGGAGTCTCGACGCACCGACGCTTGGGGGGGGAACTGATGATGCCAGCTTGGTTGGCGAGCGGCCTGGCGTATGCCAGCGGACTGTCCCTGACGGCCGGCGGGATAACCCTGCTTTACATCACGACCCGTACCTTCAATTTCGCCCACGCCAGTATGGCCACATGGGGTTTCTACGTGGTCTACACGGGCACCGTGCTCTACGGGGGCACACCGTACAGGTGGCTCCCCCTGTCGTTCCTCTTGGGCGCCCTTCTCGGAGTAATATGCTACCTGGTCTTGAACAGACACCTTCTGGCCCGCAAGGCCAACACCATCACGCTTATGATGTCGACCCTCGGTTACGACCTGGTCTTGCTGGCGTTCATCCAGATGTACTGTGACTATCTCACCTACAGCCTGAAGCTCTTCCCCAGAAGGGTCACCATGAGCGTCTACGACATCGAGCTCTTCGGGACCAGCGGGGCGTCCATCATCCTGCCTCTCACGGCGGTGGCCGTGCTCAGTCTCCTGCACCTCTTCATAACGAGGACGAAGTTCGGAACCGCCATGAGAGCGACCATCGAGAACTCGCTGCTGGCCGGAGCCTCCGGCATCAACTCCGACTGGGTGTACCTGGCATCGTGGGTCATCGGCGGCGGGATGGCCGCCTTGGGCGGAGCGTTCATGGCCATGGCCATGACAGGCACTCCGGTCCTGGGCATGACCACCATACCCTTCATGTTCGCCGGGGCCATACTCGGCGGCCTGCACAGCCTTTACGGGGGCATCCTGGGGGGCTTCGTGGTGGGCCTTGCGGAATACGCCGGGGTCTACTTCTTGGCCGCTGAGGTGGGTTCGTGGGTTCTCGGCTACAGGATGGCCATACCCCTCCTCATAATGGCCGTGACGCTCATGGTCTTCCCGCAGGGCCTGGCTGGAGCATGGGCCACGATGGTGGGCAAGGTCACTGGATTGAGAAAGAGAGGTGTGGAGGCATGAACGGCGCCGACAAGTCTGTGTCACGGACCCAGGACGTGTGGATGAAGAACGAGGTGGTCATCGGCCTCGTCATGGTCGCCGTCCTGACGGTCATCATGCTCACGCTCGGACTTCCCCTGGTGCTGACGATACTCATAGACGCCGCCGTCTTCACCATAGTGACTCTGAGCCTGAACCTCGAGGTAGGGCACACCGGCATCTCCCAGTTCGGTCGTGTGCTGGCCGTGATAGCGGGCGCCTTCGTCGTCGGCGCGGTTCCGGGCAGGGTGCTCGCCTTCTTGAACGGTCTGCCCTACGGGGTGTCGTACGCCGACGACGCCGTCAACTATAAGGTCGTCCCGGCCATCAGCGACCTCCTGGCTTCAAGCCTTCCCCTGTCCGTGGGCTTCCTGCTCTTCTCCTTCGTTCTCGCCGCCGTGGCGGGCGCCGTGGTGGGGTGGCTGACCTCCAGGCCGGCCATCAGGCTGAAGGAAGCCTACCTCGGGATCTCCCTTCTGGCCTTCGGGGACTTCTTCATGTGGGTGGGACACAACTGGGAGCCGCTGGTGGGCGGAACGACCGCCGTCTTCGTCCCGGATCCCTTCCGGGTGGTGTGGGGCTCCAGGTTCCAGGTCATCGTCATAGTCGCCGTCATCATGGCCTTCCTGGTGTACCTCTACCTGGAGAAGCTCACAAGGTCGCCCTTCGGCAGGACCCTGCACATGGTGCGGGATTGCGACGTGGCCGCGGCTGTTTGCGGCAAGGACATCGTCAGCATTAGGACGCAGAGCCTCATGATCGGCTCCGCCCTGGCGGCCGTCGGCGGGGCCTTGTACGTCATCTATGCCGGCACCTGCACGGCGATAGGGTTCACAAGGCTGACCTGGACCTTCTGGCCCTGGGCCTACATGATGCTCGGCGGGATAGG
>DPMO01000095.1 GCA_003541445.1 Clostridiales bacterium
CGGGGCGGGTGCGGACGCGATGAGCGGCCGGGTGAGGCGCGAGCGCGCGGCGAGGCTGGCGCTGCTGCCGGGCCGCGGGGCGTGGCCTGCGCAACCGGGGCGCGAGACGAGGCCATCACTGCCGGGGCGCGCGGTCGGGAGGGCGCGGGCGTGAAGTACGTGGTGGTCGGCGCCAGTGCCGCCGGTCTGAGCGCCCTGCAGGCCATCCGGGAGCTGGACCCCCACGGCGACGTCACCGTGGTGGATGAGGAGACCCGTCCCGCCTACTCCCGGGTCCTGCTCACCCACTACATCGCCGGCACGGTGGAAGACAGGGACCTGTTCCTCGTGGAGGAGGAGTTCTACCGGAAGTGCGGGGTCCGGGCCCTGCTGGGGGTGCGGGCGACGGGACTTGACCCGGATGGGAGACAGGTCGATCTGACGGACGGCCGCGTTCTGAGATACGACCGGCTCCTCGTCGCCACCGGGGCGAGGGCCGTGGTCCCCGGCTGGTCTGCTCCAGGAGCCGGCGGCGACAGGGGCGGCACCGGCGAGACAGGTGTGACAGGCCTCCGCACGCGAGACGACGCCGTCCGCATAAGAAGGGCGGCCCTGGCCGGGCACAGCGTGGTGATCGTCGGCGGCGGCCCGGTGGGGGTGAAGTTGGCCTGCGCTCTGCGGGAGCTGGGTGTGACCCCCACCCTGCTCGTCGGTTCGCCGCGCATCCTCTCCCAGGTGGCGGACAGGGAGGCCTCCCTCATCCTCGAGCGGCACCTGGTGCGATGCGGCGTGAGGGTGAGGTGCGGCGTGGAGGTCAGCGAAGTGATCAGAGGTCCTCTCGGCACGGAGGGGGTCGTGCTCTCCGACGGTTCGGTCCTGCCCGGCCGACTGGTGGTCGTCTGCAAAGGGGTGGAGCCCCGGACCGAGCTCGTCAGAGGGCACGTGGCCGTCCGCCGCGGAGTGCTGGTGTCCGGCGGCATGCAGACGTCGGTGCCGGAGATATACGCGGCGGGTGACGTGGCCGAGTGCCCCGACATCTGGGGCGAGGGCACGCGGGTGAGCGCCATATGGCCCCACGCCTCGAGGCAGGGAAAGGTGGCCGGGACGAACATGGCCGGCGGCCGGGACCTGTTCCCCGGGGTGCTGCCCAGGAACGCCATGGACGTGCTCGGGACGCCTTTCGTGTCCATGGGCGTCCTGGACGCCCCTGCCGAGGGCGGGTGGCGGTCGGTCTCGCGGCGACGGGGCGACTCCTACCTCAGGCTGGTCATACGCGGGGACAGCGTGGTGGGGGCCGTCCTGGTGGGCTGTGTGCGGATGGCAGGTCCCATCCAGGCGGCCATCCGCAGGGGCGGCCGGGGCTGGGAAGAGCTGGTGGCGCCGTGAGGGAGGCAACAGCGGGCGCGGAGTCTGGAGGGATGGGCGATGGAGAAGTTCCTGGTGGTTTATCCTGACCTGTGCACAGGCTGCCGTCTGTGCGAAGCGGCGTGTTCCTACCGGCACGAGGGGGTGTACTCCCCTTCCCTTTCCCGCATCAGGGTGGTCAGATTCGAGGACCGGTGCCTGAGCGTGCCGGTCGTCTGCAGCTACTGTGAACAGCCCCCGTGTGAGGCCTCCTGCCCCACAGGGGCGATGTCCGCCGCCCCTGACGGCAGGTACGCGCTGGTGCGGGAGGACCGGTGCATCGGGTGCAAGGAGTGCGTCCACGCCTGCCCGCTCGGCGCCGTCCACCTGCATCCGCGAAGCGGCGTGGCCATACGCTGTGACCTGTGCCGCGGAGACCCGGAGTGCGTGAAGGTGTGTACCGCAGGCGCCTTGAGGTATGAGCCTCTGGAGGCCGCGGTGCGGGAGAAGCGGCGGGCGCGGGCCGCGTCCCTGAACCCGGCGTGACGAGGGAGGGAACGGCAGACATGAGGGAGATAGCGGGCGACATCCTCTACGTCGACCTGAGCGAACGGCGGGCGTGGCGGGAGCCGGCCCTGCACGAGGACATCCTGAACTTCCTCGGTGGCCGTGGCCTCAACGCTCACCTGCTCTGGAAGCTGACGGGGCCGGACACCGACCTCCTGGGCCCCGACAACCCGCTCATATTCGGCGCCGGCCTGTTGTCGGGGACCGAGGTCCCCTGTTCCGGGCGCACCACGGTGACCTGCCGCAGCCCGGCCACGCGATGGTACCTGAAGACCAGCGGAGGCGGGCACTGGGGCGGGGAACTGAAGTTCGCCGGGATCGGGCACCTGGTCATAACGGGCAGGGCCGACCACCCCGTCTACCTGTGGATCGACGACGGTCGGGTCGAGTTCCGCGACGCACGTCCGATATGGGGCAAGGATGTCCGCGAGACGGACCTGAGCGTCAAGAAGGACGTCGGAGACGAGGACATCCAGGTCGCCGCCATCGGTCCCGCCGGAGAGCGGCTGGTCAAGTTCGCCGGCATCATGTTCTCCGTGTACAACACCGCCGGGCGCGGCGGTGCCGGCGCGGTGATGGGGGCCAAGAACCTGAAGGCCGTCGCCGTGAGGGGGACCGGGGCGCTGCGGGCCGCCCAGCCCGCCCGCTTCCATAAGGTGGCCGTCGAGTGCCGCGAGGCCCTTCTCGCCGAGTCGGGCGGTGAGGGACTGGCCCGCTACGGCACGGCGGGGAGCGTGGAGGCGGTCAACGAGCTCAGGGCGTGGGCCTCGTACAACTTCCGGCGCAGCCGCGACGAGGACGTCTACCCTCTCAGCGGTCAGTACCTCGTGGAACGGGGCTACCTGAAGCGCCGGGTGGCATGCCTGGCCTGTGTGTTCGGCTGCCACCGCTACACCGAGTTGACCCGGGGCGAGTTCGCCGGGTGCTACACGGGTGGACCGGAGCTGGAGACCGTAGGGTCTTTCGGTTCCGGCTGCGGCGTGTCGGACACGGAGGCGGTCATCAAGGCCAACGAGCTGTGCAACATCCTGGGGATGGACACCATCTCGTGCGGGTCTGTCATCGCCTGGGCCATGGAGTGCTACGAGAAGGGCCTGGTCTCGGCGCAGGACCTCGACGGGCTCGACCTGCGCTGGGGAGACGCCAAAGCCGTCATCGAGATGGTGCGCCGCATCGCCTACCGGGAGGGCTTCGGCGACGTCCTGGCCGAGGGGGTCAGGGCCGCCGCCCGCCACGTGGGCGGGGATTCGTACCGCTGGGCGGTGGAGGCCAAGGGCCTCGAGCAGTCCCGGGTCGACACCAGGTCGGCCAAGGCCTACGCGCTGGCCTTCGCCGTCAACCCGAGGGGTGCGGACCATCTGCACACGGAGACGTTCGCCGAGTTCGGCCTGAGTCCTGAGGGTAGGGCGCTCATCGCCAGGATCACCGGGGACGAGAAGTACGCCGACCCGTGCATGGTCGAGAAGAGGGCCGAGATCGTGCGGTGGCACGAGGACTGTTTCGCGGTCACCGACGCGCTGGGACTCTGCGCCTTCTCGAGCACCGCTCTCTACGGGGTCACGCCGGCGCGCATGGCCGAGCTCTTCTCCGCCGCCACGGGACACGAGATCTCCGAGGAGGAGGTCATGAGGGCGGGACGCCGCATCGTCACCCTTGAGAAGTGCTTCAACGTGCGGGCGGGCGCCGTCAGGGCGGACGACTGCCTCCCCTGGCGCCTGATGCACGAGCACACGCCGGACAGGCCGGACCCGGACGCCATCAACGCCCCCGAGGAACTGGACCGGATGCTGGACGAGTACTATTCCCTGCACGGATGGGACCTGGAGACGAGCTGGCCCACCTCGGAGACCCTGGAGAGCCTGGGTCTCGGTGACGTGGCCCGCCAGCTCGCCGCCGCCGGCAAGCTCAGGTGAGAGTAGGGAGGGATGCGCATGCCCGTTCGAGTTCTGGGCCGTGAAGACGTCGAGCCTCTTCTCGAGGGAGTGGGGGCTCTGGGCACCGGGGGAGGAGGTGACCCGGCCTGGGGCAGGGTGATAATGGAAAGGGACCTGCGCCAGGGCCTCACCTACCGCATCATACCTCCGGAGGAGGTCCCCGACGACGCCGTCGTGGTCAGCGGCGGGTACATGGGGTCGGTGAAGACCCTCGAGGAGATGGGCTTCGAGAAGGTCGTGGCGGACTGGGACCGGCGCTTCGAGCTGCTGGAGGCCCTGCGGGCCATGGAGGGCCTCCTCGGGCGCAAGGTGGAGTACGTGGTGCCGTTCGAGCTGGGAGGCCTCAACACCCCGGTGATGCTGAGTCTGGCGGCCAGGGCCGGGGTGGTGATGGTCGACGGGGACGCCCTCGGTCGGGCCGCCCCGGAGACGCAGATGACGAGCTTCATCGGGCATGGTGTGCGCCTGACGCCCATGCCGCTCGTGGACCGGTCGGGCAACACCGTCATCGTCCGTGAGGCGGCCTACCCGGCCTACGCGGACGAGCTGGGCAGGTGGGTGGTCACCCGCGGGGGCGGCACCGGTGCCAACACCCACTACCCGATGACAGGGGCCGAGCTGAAGCGGGCCGTCGTGCCGGGGACCATCAGCCTGGCCCTCAAGGTGGGCCGGGCCATCCTGGAGGCCCGGGCCCGGAAGGAGGACCCTGTCGCCGCCTTCTGCCGGGTCGCGGGTGGGACCCTGCTCCTCCGTGGCCGGGTGACGGAGGTCTCAGGGGAGGACCGCGGGGGCTTCTACGTCACCTGGGTGACCGTGGAGGGAGCCGCGGCGCCGCCTGAGAGGATGCGTCTGGTCATCAAGAACGAGACCA
>DPMO01000284.1 GCA_003541445.1 Clostridiales bacterium
GGAGCGGTCTCCGGGGCCGGGGGCGGCGGCGCCGGCGGGGGCCGAGGACCGTTGTGCCGGTACGGTGGAAGGCCGGGTCTCCGCCGGGGCCGGAGCCGGGACGGGACGGTCGGGCCGGGATTGTGAGCATGCTAAGAAGACCTCCCCCGCGTCAAGGTCCCTACTTCGCCGGAGCGGGGAGGCCGCCTGCCGCTCCTGGGGGAGGGAAAAGGTGGCAGGAAAGGCTCTGCGCCGGAGCCCGGTCGGGACGGGGCCCGGCCGCACAGGCGGCCGGAGGCCGGACCGGATGGCAGGTCCGGGAGGAAAAGGCAAGGCCCTGTCCAAGTGAAGGGCGACTTGGGCGGGACCCGAGCCTGCCGGCGATGGGTGTGCCGCCTGACACAGGGAGTGACGTCAGTGCCGACCGGAAGTCCCTCGAATCCTGCGAACCGCCTCAAGGCCGTGCGTGAACTCATGGAGACGCACGACCCCGGCCTGGGAGTCCTGGTGGTGGCCAGTCCGGAGAACCGCCGGTATCTCACCGGGTTCACGGGCTCCGCCGGCGCGGCCGTGGTCTCCCCGACCGAGGCCCTCCTTGTCACCGACTTCCGCTACATCGACCAGGCCCAGGCCGAGTGCCCGGGGTGGGAGGTCGTCCGCCAGGGGCCTGTCCTCGTCGACACCCTGGCGGAGGTGGTCGCCCGGCTCGGCCCGAAGGCGGTGGGCTTCGAGCGGGACCATGCGACCTTCGGGTTCTACCAGGACCTCGCCGACCGGCTGAAGGGCCTCCAGCTCGTCCCGACCGCGAACATCATCGAGTCGTTGCGCGAGGTGAAGGACGAGGATGAGATAGGGGTCATCCGGGAGGCGGCGGCCATCGCCGACAGGGCGCTCGAGGAGGTCCTGCCCCTCCTTCGGCCCGGCGTGGCCGAGAGGGACGTGGCCCTTGAGATAGAGTACCGGATGAGGAAGCTGGGTGCCGACGGCGCGGCCTTCGCGACGATCGTGGCTTCCGGTGAGCGTTCGGCCCTCCCTCACGGTCGGGCGTCAGACAAGCTCCTGGCCGCGGGAGACTTCGTGACCATCGACATGGGCGCCGTGGTGCGCGGGTACCACTCGGACCTCACCCGCACGTTCATCCTCTCTCCGGCGACGGACCGGCAGAAGGAGGTCTATAGGCTCGTCCGCGAGGCCCAGGCGAAGGCCCTTGCTTCGGTCAGGCCCGGCCTGACCGGCAAGGAGGTCGACGCCGTCGCGAGGGACCTCATCAGCGGGCGCGGGCACGGGGAACACTTCGGTCACGGGCTGGGCCACGGGGTGGGTCTGGCCGTCCATGAGGGGCCGCGCCTGTCCCCCACCGGGGAGACGGTCCTCCGGGCCGGCAACGTGGTCACCGTCGAGCCCGGGATATACGTGACAGGCTGGGGCGGAGTGAGGATAGAGGACCTGTGCGTCGTCCGGCCCGACGGTGTCGAGGTCCTCTCCAGGTTCAGCAAGGAGCTTCGAGTTCTATAGTTCCGAAGGGGACGGTGACAGGCAGTTGATCTCCACCAACGACTTCAAGACCGGGGTGACCGTCGAGCTCGACGGCGAGGTCTGGCAGGTCATCGAGTTCCAGCATGTCAAGCCGGGCAAGGGCTCGGCCTTCGTCCGGTCCAAGCTCAAGAACCTCGAGACGGGCGCCGTCGTGGAGAGGACGTTCCGCGCGGGCGAGAAGCTCCGCCGGGCTCACCTGGACCGCCGGGAGGTCCAGTACCTCTACAGCTCCGGGGACGAGTACGTCTTCATGGACACGGAGACCTACGAACAGCTCTCCCTCACGGAGGAGCAGCTCGGTGACGGGAAGCTCTACCTTGTCGAGAACATGAACATCTATGTCGTCTCTCACGAGGGACGTCTCATCGGCGTGGAGATGCCCAACTCGGTCGAGCTCAAGGTGGTCGAGACAGACCCGGGCCTCCGCGGCGACACGGCCTCGGGCGGGACGAAGCCGGCCAGGCTCGAGACGGGGCTGGTCGTCCAGGTGCCACTCTTCATCGAGGAAGGTGACGTCGTCCGGGTCGACACCAGGACAGGCCTCTACATCGAGCGGGTGTAGGACTCTCCGCTGACTCTCCGCCGGGTGCGGTCGGGGCGGCGCCCGCCGCCGACGGTGCGGCTTCGGGCGCCGCCTCCGACGTCCTGAAAGGCTCAGCGTCGTTCGCCCACATCCGCGGTGTTCCGGATGAAAAGGAACCACGCGTTGTAGAGCGCCACCACCGCGCCCACGACGATGTTGTTGGTCAGGAGGGCCTGCTCGGTCGTGAAGACGCCGAGGAGGGGCGCGGCCACCAGCCAGATGCCGACGATGATGTGGACGACGTGGAACGTGGTCAGTTCTCTTCACCTCCCGGAACTCCGGTCGTCCCAAGACCTGCTTGCGGTTAGGTTTCCCTGCCCCGGCCATATTAGCCACGGGAAGGGGGATGTCCCGTGGTCGGCGCCGGGAGCGGGGGCGGGACCGGAGTCCGGGGCGGGGACCTCGAGAGCCGGGCCGCTCACCTACGCGGCCTGGTGAGAGGTCTCGACCTCGAGGCTGGCGACCCGGGGGACCGC
>DPMO01000233.1 GCA_003541445.1 Clostridiales bacterium
ATATCGGTGGCGATGCGGACAGGCTCGAACGGGCGCAGGTGCTTTTCGATCTTCGCCCTTATCTCTTCCTCCGGCACCCCCAGGATGCGGGCCAGCTCGCGGACGGTCGTGTCGGTGTGCTCCTCCTCGAGCTCCATGATGGAGACGGTGAAGGACGGGCGGTTCGTGACGAGAAGCCGACCGTGGCGGTCGTAGATGTTCCCGCGCGGCGCCGTGAGGGGGATGATGCGGATGCGGTTCATCTGCGCCAGTTCCGAGAAGTGCTCGCCGCGGACGACCTGCACGTAGGCCAGCCGTCCTCCGATGGACAGGAACACCAGGATGAGGACGAGCGTGTAGACGGCCAGTCTCCGCTCCACCCGAACCTTGTCCAGAGCCCGTTCCCCCCTATCCCTGTCCCACCTGTCCCGCGCCGGCGGTCATCTCACGCTCCCGGGCCCACTCCCGGAAGCGGAAGAGGAGGAGGCGGCGGTAGACGAAGGGGGCGAAGACCGTGCTGTAAAGGGCCCCCGGCAAGGCGACGGTCAGGAGGCAGAGGGCCGGGGCCGGCACCCCGAGGCCCCTCAGCAGGACCCACACGACGAATTCGTGCCCGAGGACGGCGACCCCCACGGCCGCCGTCGAGACCCAGACCGACTCCTTGAATATCTTGCTCTCCACCGTGCCCGTCAGGAACCCGGCCAGGGCCCCGGCCAACGCGAAGAGCCCGATGTAGCGGGTGAAGAGGAGGTCCTGCACCAGCCCGGCCCCGAGGCCCGCCAGGAACCCCTCCCGGGGGCCGTAGAGCAGGCCCCAACAGGCCACGACGACCGTCACCAGGTCGGGCCTTATGCCGTGGACGGCCAGGTGAGGGAAGACGGCCGTCTCGAGGATGAGGGCCGTCAGAACCGACATCCCGAGCACGGAATGGCGTGAGGTCGCCAGGTTGACGACGGCCTCGCCTCTCAAGGCTCTCCTTCCTCTCCCGCCGCCCGGTAGTTGACGATGACCAGGACCTCCTCGAGGCTCCCGAAATCGACTCCGGGGCGGACCGCCGCGTACTTGATGAGTCCGTGCTGCTCTGTCGTAATCTTGACGACGCGCCCGATGAAGAGGCCCGGCGGGTAGACCTCACCCAAGCCGGAGGTCACGAGAGCGTCCCCTTCACCGACCTCGGCCTCCCGCTCGAAGAACATCATCCGGAGCAGTGACGACTGGCTGCCCTGCCCTTTGACGATGCCGGCGTCGCGGGACGACTGGACGAGGGCGCCCACTCCGCACTCCCTGTCCGTGAGGAGCTGGACGAAGGAGACGTTCGTGGAAACTGCGACGACCCGGCCGACGAGGCCCTGGCTGGTGACGACCGGCATGTCCTTGGCGATGCCGTGCCGCGCCCCGCGGTCTATGGTGACCCGGCTGAACCAGTTGTCCGGGTTCCTGGCTATCACGTCCGCGACCACGTAGTCGAAAGGCACGGCCTCGCTGAAGCCGAGGAGAGCCCTCAGGCGCTCGTTCTCGATCTCCAGTTCTCTCAGGCGGTGGAGGGCGGCGTCATAGGCTTCGGCCTTGGCCCGGAGGGACTCGTTCTCCCGGCGCAGTTGGCTGATCGCCCGGATGTCGGAGAGGCCGCCGCGAATGCCGGCGGCCAGACCCTCGAACCAGGCCTGGATCGGAGCCGCGGCCTCGACCAGAGCACGCTCCAGGAGCATGACCGTCTCGCGCTCACGCGCGGTGACGCCCATGAGGACGACCAGGACCACGAGAGTGACCACGGCCGCCGCGAACCTCCGGTAGCGTCCGAAGCTGTTCAAGCCCGCCGTCTCCCTCTACCGGGCTCACCCGACCGCGCGGCGGGAGGCGGTGGTGACCCGCCTCAGCGTCTCGATCTCCTCCAGGACCTTGCCCGCGCCGCGGACGACGCAGAGCAGGGGGTCCTCGGTGAGGTGCACCGGCATCCCCGTCTCCTGGTTGACCAGGCGGTCGAGGTTGCGGAGCATCGAACCGCCGCCCGTCATGACGATGCCACGGTCCATGATGTCGGCCGCGAGTTCGGGTGGCGTTCTCTCCAGGGTGACCTTGATGGCCTCGAGGATGGCCCCCACCGGCTCGGAAAGGGCCGTCTGTATCTCTTCGGCGGTGACCTTCACGGTCCTGGGAAGCCCCGTCACCAGGTCCCGCCCCCGGACCTCCATGGTCTCCTCCTTGTCGGTGGGAACGGCGTTGCCGATGACTATCTTGACCTCCTCCGCCGTCCGCTCACCGATGAGGAGGTTGTAGGTCCTCTTGACGTAGTTGACGATGGCCTCGTCCATCTCGTCACCCGCGATGCGGATGGACCGCGAGGTGACGATACCGCCGAGAGAGATTATGGCGACCTCGGTCGTCCCGCCTCCGATGTCGACGATCATGTTCCCCGTCGGCTCCTGCACGGGGAGTCCGGCCCCGATGGCCGCGGCCATGGGCTCCTCGATGGTGTGGGCCTCCCGGGCCCCGGCCTGGAGGGTGGCGTCGATGACCGCCCTCTTCTCGACCTCCGTCACCCCGGAGGGCACGGCCACGACGACCCGCGGACGCAGGAGGGCGCGGCGGATGTGGGCCTTGGTGATGAAGTACCGCAGCATGGTCTGGGTCACGTCGAAGTCGGCGATGACCCCGTCCTTCATGGGCCTTATGGCCACGATGTTGCCGGGAGTCCGGCCGATCATCCGCTTGGCTTCGTCCCCGACGGCGAGGACCGTCCCGTGGTCGCGGTCCAGGGCCACCACCGACGGTTCCTGAAGCACGATGCCTCGGCCCTTGACGTAGACCAGCGTGTTGGCGGTGCCGAGGTCCACACCCATGTCGCGGGAGAAGTAGTCGTAGATGAATCCGAACATCGTGGTTAGAATGCCCCTTTCAGGACCCGCTCCGACCGCGGCGCCGGGACCCGCCCGCCCGTAGCGGTCTCCGGCAGCCGGACGCAGCCTGTCACAAGATTCCTTTCTCTTTGAAACTGATGTAGCGGTTGTCGCCGACCACGACGTGGTCAAGGACTTCTATGCCCAGGAGCCGCCCCGCCTCCACCAGGCGTCGGGTGACCTCGACGTCCTCACGGCTCGGGGTGGGGTCTCCGCTCGGGTGGTTGTGGACCAGGACGATGGCCGCGGAGCTCCGGGCGATAGCCTCCTTGAAGATCTCCCGCGGATGGACTATCGACGAGCTGAGGCTCCCGACCGAGACGGTCCTTATCCCGAGCACATGGTTCTTGGCGTCGAGGAGCACAGTGCGGAACTGCTCACGGTCGAGGAACCTCATCTCCTCCATGACCAGGGCGCTGACGTCCCGAGGCGACCTTACCAAGGGCCTGGCGGCGTTCGAGGCCGATATCCGCCTCCCGAGCTCCACGGCCGCCTTGAGCTGGACCGCCTTGGCCGGCCCCACTCCCGGGACCTGGATGAGCTCCTCCAGCGACGCTGTCGCCAGGTACCTCAGGTCCCGGTGCCGGGCCCCTTCCCCACCTGCCCCGGCATGACACTCCTCACAGCCTCTCGACAGGAGCCTCCGGGCGACATCGAGAGCCGAGAGCCCCCCCGCTCCCGTTCTCAACAGTATAGCCACGAGCTCGGCGTTAGATAAGGCCTCAGGACCGAGCCTTCTCATCCTCTCCCTCGGCCGGTCCTCTTCGGCCAGGTCCTTCATCCGCAACCCGTCTCGGGCCACGTTCCCGCACCCCCGTTCCGGGTGCAGGCACCCCTATTCCGTCAGACCCGTGATGTCCCGCCGGGTGCCCCCACCGCCTTTCCCGGCCAGGGCCGCCTCCCTGAGCAGGTTCACCCCGAAGCGGCCGAGCACTTCGGCCAGCCTTCCGAGCGGCAGGCCGACGACATTGAAATAGCACCCCTCGACCCGTTCGACCAGGAGCGCGCCGACCCCCTGGATGGCGTAGGCGCCGGCCTTGTCGAACGGCTCGTCGGTGGCCAGGTAGCTCCGCACATCCTCCGGCCCCAGCCGCCGGAAGAACACCTTGGTCTCCTCGACGCCCTCCTCCACCCGCCCGGTCGCCGGCTCCGCGACGACGACCGCGGTGACGACCCGGTGCTCCCGTCCGGACAGGGCCCGGAGCATCGCGGCGGCCTCTTCGGGCGAGGCCGGCTTCCCCAAGATGCGGTCCGGCAGGACCACCAGGGTGTCCGCCCCGATGACGAGGACGTCCGGAGCGCCGGCAAGCTCCGCCGCGACGGCCTCGGCCTTGCGCCGGGCGAGGCGGAGGGCGAGACCCCCGGCCTCCGCCGGAGGCACCCGACCCGGCTCATCCTCCGGAGCGCGGCTGGGACGCACCTCGAAGGGTACGCCGAGGCCGGTCAGGAGGTCCTTTCTCCGGGGAGAAGCCGACGCGAGGACGAGTCTCATGTCCAGCGCCTGTAGAGGTAGGCTCCCAGCAGGAGCCCCACGAGCCCGAGCAGGTTCAGGCTCAGGCTGAAGCCGAACGTCAGGTCGAAGAAGCTGAGGTCCGCCACCAGGGGAGGGTCGAGGCCCACAGCGACCGACCGGCCCAGGAACGGGACGAACGGTCGGAGCGCCTCACCAACGAGGTTGCCCAGGATGGCGAACGCGGTGACCAGAGCAAGGAGAAGCCACACGCTGAAGCTCTTTCGCACGCCGGCGCTTCACTCCCCAACAGCCGGACCTAGATTTCCACCGTAGCTCTCCGAATCCCTTGCCTCGGAAGGTCAAGACCCGGTCCCACATTCTGCCGGGTCTCGAGCCCGGTCGTCGGTCGCCGCGGCGGCTCAGGACCCAGACCCCAGCTCCGCTTCGAAGCGGACGTAGCGGTCGACCAGACCGACGAAGGACGACTCGGCCGCCAGGCGGTCGACCTCCACCCCGCTCGCCAGGTAGCTCTTCAAGGCCTGGAGGTTGGCCGTCGCCTCGATGAGCAGGGTCTCCAGCGCGCCGCCGAGTCCGGCGAGGTCCGTCGGAGCCGTGAGTCCCGCCAGGTTCTCCTTGGCTTCACGGACCGTGACGATGAGCGCGTCGACGGTGCGCGAAGCCTCGGCCCGGTCGAGGCTCCCGGCGTGGTGGTCGTCCCAGATGTCGCCCTCGACACGGAGAAGGCTCACAAGGGCTTCCACAGCCGCGGCGGCCCGCTCGACGTACCTGACGCTCGAGCCGCTGAGCGTGAGGTCCGACGCGGCGACGGTCTGGGTGACGATGAACGCGTCCGCGTAGCCTTTCGTTCGGACCCGAGCCAGGACGGCTTCCACCACTTCCCGTCTCGTGCCGGTGACCGTCCTGACCCTGTAGAGCTCCGAGTCAGCGCCGGGTTCGAGGACATGACCCGGCAGCCCCTTGCCGGCCAGGTCGGCCACGACGTTGTCCCCGTTGGCCCTCGAGCCGAAGGCGCCGACCTGTATGGCGTAGAAGGTGACCGGGCTGAGGTCGCAGACCGCCGACCCCGGTCCCCCGCCGGCGGGTACGGACCCGGCGCCGCCGGTGCCGTCGTCCCCGGAGGTACCCTCTTCCCCGGACTGGCCGCCTGTCCCGGCGGCCTGGTCCGCCCCCGGCCCGAGACCGTCCGCGACCGTGTCACCCAGCGTCGAGAGAAGATAGCGCCCGAGAGCGAAGCCTCCTGAGATGCACAGCACGGCCAGGAGCAGGAAGACCATGAACACGGTGAACCCGCT
>DPMO01000089.1 GCA_003541445.1 Clostridiales bacterium
CCTCGCCGCGGCCGCCGTCATCGGGCTGGGCCTCGTCTTCCGCGCCAGACGGCTCTATGTCCTTGAACTCCTTCTGGTGCTGTCCCTTGTGGCGGGCCTTGTCTGGTACTTCGGCTACGAGAACCCGATTCTCGGTGCCCTGAAGCAGGGCCGTGACCTGCAGGGCGGAACGCGTCTCGTCCTCCAGGCCGTGCCGACCGAGGAGAGCCCTGTGACCCCGGAGCGGCTGACGGCGTCGGTCGAGCTCATCCGGGAAAGGGTCGACAGGCTGGGTGTGGCCGAACCTGTCATCTACCAGGTCCCGGCCAAGGGCCGCATCGTCGTCGAACTCGCCGCCGTGAGCCGCGACGAGGCCATGGACATCGTCCGCATCTCCTACCTCACCTTCAAGGACGCCGAGGGCAACGTCATCATCACCGGTGACGACCTGGTCAGGGCGAGGGAAGAGCTCGCCCCGGACCGGACCACCGCCCTGGTCCACCTGCAGCTCACGCCCGAGGCCCGAAGACGGTTCGCCGAGGCGACGACGCGGATCTACAGCGGGCAGTCATCCTCCCGGAAGATTTTCATCTACCTCGACGAGGACCTCGTCCAGGACCCGGTGGTGCAGGCCCCGAACATAGAGGACCCCGTCATCGAGGGCTACGCCTCGCTCGAGGAGGCCCGGCGCATCGCCACCATCGTGAACATCGGCGCCCTGCCCGTGCAGTTCGAGGTCGTGGAGGTGCGCGAGGTCTCGGCCTCCCTCGGCGCGGAGTCCGTGCGCCGGAGCCAGACGGCGGCCGTCATCGGCATCAGCGCCGTGGCCTTCCTCATGGTCCTGCTGTACCGGAGCGCCGGGCTCATCGCCGTCTTCGCCCTCTCGGTCTACGGCCTCCTGGTCCTGGCCACCCTCTACCTGACGGGAGCGGTCCTGACCCTGCCCGGGGTCGCGGGACTCGTTCTGGGCGTCGGCATAGCCGTGGACGCCAACATCATCATCTTCGAGCGCATAAAGGACCACCTACGCCTCGGGCGCACTCTGCGGGCCGCCGTCGAGAGCGGGTTCAGGGCGGCGATGCGCACGGTCATCGACGCGAACCTCACCACGCTCATCGCGGCCGCCGTCCTTTTCCACTACGGGACCGGCCCGGTGCGCGGCTTCGCGGTCACTCTCGCCGTCAGCATCCTGGCCAGCATGGTCACGGCGGTGTTCTTCAGTCAGTACCTGCTCCGCCTGGTCGTGGACTCGGGGATCGTCCGGAAGGCCCCGGCGCTCTTCGGCGAGAAGGAGGTCGGGCCCAGTGCCGCAAGGTAGGAGGAAGGCCCGGCGGGCCGGACGCCGAGCTCCGGCCGGGCCGGCCGAGGAGCCCAGGGGGACCGTTCGGACGGCCCGGCGGGTCTTCGGGCTCGTCCGGGTAGGGTCGATCGACTTCATCGGGAGGCGGAAGTGGTTCGCCGCCCTCTCGACCGTGCTCATCCTGGTGAGCCTGGTCTCCCTGGGAGTGCGGGGTCTGAACTTGGGCATCGACTTCACGGGGGGC
This sequence comes from Clostridiales bacterium, assembly GCA_003541445.1. Lineage (GTDB taxonomy): Bacteria > Bacillota > Sulfobacillia > UBA995 > UBA9673 > UBA9673. The sequence goes on from DPMO01000089.1 coordinate 1,524, forward strand.
AACTCCTACCGGCTCGAGTTCGGCCGGCCGGTGGCAGACGCCGACCTCAGGGCGGCCCTCGGGCGGGCCGGGGTGGCCAAGGTCTCCATCACCATCGACCGCGACGACCCGACGCACGTGGTCCTGAGGACTCCCTACCTCGACGAGGACCTCGAGAAGTCCGTGCTGGAGGCTCTCAGGGCCGAGTTCGGAGACTTCGAGGCCGCGCCCGGTGACCTCGTCACCCCGACCATCGGCGCCGAACTCCTGCGAGATGCCCTCATCGCCACCGCCCTCGGCTGTCTGGGTATCTTCCTCTACGTGGCCTTGCGGTTCGAGTACCGCCTGGCGGCGGCAGGCATCGCGGCCCTGCTTCACGACACCGTCATCACCGTGGGAGCCTTTTCGGTCCTGGGGCTCGAGGTCAACGCTCCCTTCCTGGCCGCCGTCCTCATGGTCATGGGCTACTCCATCAACGACACCATCGTCGTCTTCGACCGGGTGCGGGAGAACCTCAAGCACCGCGGCAGGGAGACACTGGCGGAAATGGCCAACCGGTCCCTGAACGAGACGTTCGTGCGGTCGGTCAACACATCGGTGACCGCCCTGGCGGCCATCGCGGCGGTCTACTTCTTCGGCGGGGTCACGACGCGGGATTTCGCCCTGGCCCTCATGGTCGGCATCATCGTCGGCACCTACTCGTCCGTCTGCATGGCCACTCCGGTCTGGCTCTGGTGGCGCAGCCGCGACGAGCGGTCCCGGCGGATGTCGAAGATGGTCGACGGGAGGAGGAAGGTCAGGGTGTGAGGTGAGCTGACGCCCGGTCCGGCCCCGAGAGGGGCTTTGTTTTTTCTACCAGGGTTTCCCCTGGGGCTTCGGGTTACACTAGTTGCCGCCCGGAGCGCGGGGCCGCCGCGCGGACGGGGCTTGGAACGCACTCGCGGGAGTGGTCCCCGATAACACGTGCCGCGCCGGAGCCGATTCGACACGCCGGAAACCAGAGGCTCTTCAGAGCCCTGGAACTCTCGATACTCTCCACCCTGGTCGGGCTTCCCTTCCACGTCCACGCCGAGGGTCTCAGGGGCACGGGCAAGACGACCATCATCCGGGCCTTCCGGCGGCGGCTCCCCCGCATCGAGAGGGTCAAGGACTGCACCTACAACTGCCTGCCGGCCGCTCCCCACTGCCCGGAACACCGGGACCTCTCGGCCGAGGAGATCAGAGCCATCGGGACCGAGTGGGTCCCCATGCCCTTCCGCGAGATATCCCACTCGGCGAAAATCGGGACGGTGGTGGGGAGCATCGACCTCGCCCGGATGACCGGGAGCGACCCTCAGGCCGCCATCCTGCCGGGCACCATCGCCCAGGCCAACCGAGGCATCGTCTTCGTGGACGAGATAAACCGTCTGGCCGACACGGCTCCCGAACTGGTCGATGTCCTTCTCGACGTCATGGGGACCAAGCCGGGCCGCCTCCAGATCGAGGAGACGGGTCTTCCGTGCGTGGAGATCACGAGCTCGGTCTCCGTCTGGGCCGCGTCCAACCCCGACGAGGACCCGGGGCCCCTGGAGGATATCAGAAAGCAGTTGTCCGACCGGTTCGACCTGGTCATCACCATGGAGCGTCCGACAGCCGTGTCCGACGTGAAGGAGATCATCAGGAGTTCGAGCGAGAGGTTCTGGCGGCAGGCCGCCCCTCTGTTGTCGACAGGGCCCGGGGGCGGGATGTCGGGAGGGCCGGGGACGTTCGCCGAAGGGCCGGACGAGGGGCACGGGGGCGGACCCGAGGTTCCCGAGTGGGAGGGCCTGAGAAGGGCCCTGGGGTCGGTCGACTTCCCGGGGTCGGTGGAGGAGGTCATCGCCTCTCTCTACGTCGACTTCGGCCTGGAGAGTCTGCGGGCCATCGAAGCCATCCACCACGGGGCCCGGGTCCACTGTGTCCTCGAGAACAGGCGGGCCGTCGCCCTGGCCGACGTTCTGGCCGTCGCGCCCGGCGCCCTCCAGCACCGCGTCGACGTCTCGACCTTCGCCAGGGTCATGGACTACCTCACCGAGAAGCTGTCCGCCTCCCCCGGACGGGAGGTTCCCGGCCGCAGGCAGGCGCCTGAGGTCGGGGCAGGGCCGGCGGGCGATGAGACCCGCCGCGCCGGGGAGCCCAGCGGCGAGGAAGACGACGAGGAGGCCGTCGCGGGCCTGCGCACGGAGCAGGAGCCTGTCGTCTCAACCCGGGCCCCGGGCGGAGGTGACGGAGGACACCCCGCCAGAGGCTGGTCCTTCGTCCGGTCCCTCTTCGGCATGGGGCGCGCCCAGACCGCCCACGGCGGCCGTGAGGGAGGGGCCGGCCCGGAGGGGGCGGTAGACTCGCCGGGTGCCCGGGCCCGGGGCGGAGACCGGGGCGCGGCCGCCTCGCGGGAAGCACCTGTGTGCCGCTCCGCGCGGCCCGGGCCGTACTCCGCTGAGGACGCGGTCGTGGCCCCGCCCAGCCGCGCCCGTCCGCTGGCCGAGATACTCCTCGAGATGGAGTCGTCGACATGCGCCCCTCCGGGGCCGCGACCGCACTGAACGGCAGGCCGACGGCTGCGGCGCGCCTGGTGGCCGAGATGACCCGTGCCTTCGAGCACGGGGAGGGTTACCGCTTCGGTGAGAGCGCGGTCGTCTCCCGGCGGGTGCACCTCGTGACAAGCTCACGCCCTGCGGAGGTCGACATACTCACGGGCGCCGACGCGGGTCGGGTCTTCTACGGCCGGCGCTGCAGCGACCAGATCGTCCACCTCGACATCTTCCACGAGGTCGCCCGTGTCGACCACCGGGCCATGGCCCGGGCGGTGGTGGACGCCGTCGACCGGTACACGCGTGAGGTCCGGTCGGCCGCGGGAGGACCGGAGCGGGGTGTCGTCGGGCTGGCCGGGAGGCGCCTGGCGGACTACGTGGACATCCAGACGGCGACCGGCGGAGGCCGCATCACGGGCGGTCTGGGCTACGGTCGGGGGGACGCCCTCAGGCGGGCCCACCTCACACACGTCCACCTTGCCTTCCTCGCTGGCGAGCGCGACTACCTTCTGGTGCCCCACCTCGTCCTGGCCGTGGAGGCCGAGCTCGGGCGGCAGGGCTGCGAGATTCGCCGTCCGGACCGTCTGAACCATGTGTCGGGGCGGGACGGGCAGACCTCCTTGGACCTTTCGGACTACGCCTCCCTCTCCGACTCGCTCCTCCGGGAGCAGAGGCACGACTGGTCGTCACCCGAGTCCGAGGGCCCCCTGCCGGGGGTGAAGGCCTCGTACCTACGGGGAGTCCTCGACCTCGCCGACGAGTTCGGGGGGGTCGACGAGCTCGCGGAGGTCCTCGACATGCTCGACGAGCGGCCGACCTGGTCCCAGCTTCACAAGGCGCTCAAGAACCGCGTCCCGGTGAGCCAGGTCCTCTCCCGTCTCGAGGACGAGGGGCTCCTCGAGTCTGAACGCGGTCTCTACAACCTCACCCGCGAGGGGCACCTCCTTCACGACTTCGTGACCGTTCACCGGACGGACATAGAGATGCGCTTCAAGATGGCTCTCCGCAAGCTGCCTTTCAGAGGGCGGCCGACCAAGAAGCCGACCGTCCCTACGGCGAGGTCCTCCTCCACCGGCAGGGGGCCTGTGGCCGTCAGGAGGGCCGTGCCGTCCGGGATGGGGGGGTGGGTCGGCGACCTGGCCGTACCGGAGACCGTCGTCAGGGCCTGCCGGCGCCGGATGGCGGGTCCCGGGGCGGGTCCGCTGCGTCTGGAAAGGGACGACCTCCTGGTCCACCCGCGAAGGAGGCTGGGACCGCTCGACATCTGCCTGGTCATCGATGCCAGCGCGAGCATGGCCGGTCCCAGGATGCGGGCGGCCAAGTACCTGGCCCAGCACCTTCTGCTCTCGACGCGGGACAGGGTGGCCGTCGTCGTCTTCCAGGAGCGCGACGCAGAGCTCGAGGTCCCCTTCACCCGCAACTTCCAGGAGGTCGTGCGCGGCCTGAGGAGGATCAGGCCGCTCGGGCTCACCCCCCTTGCCGAGGGCCTCGTCAGGGCCTGCTCCTACATCAGGGAAGAGCGGGCCAAAGACGCGCTCCTTCTCCTCATCACGGACGGGATACCGACCGTTCCCTGCTGGACGATGAACCCTGTGGCCGACGCCCAGACCGCCGCCCGTGCCCTGGCAAGGGAGAAGGTCCGGTTCAGCTGTATCGGGCTCGAGCCCAACCGCGGCTTCCTCCGGGACCTGGCCGCCGCCGCCAGAGGCACCCTTCACATCGTGGAAGAGCTGGAGAGCTCCCTGCTCAGCGAGATAGCCCACAGCGAGCGACGCCGCTTCAGGCTCTGACCGCTCCGTCACCCTGGGCGGTCGGGCGCTCCTGGCCGAGGAGGATTTTCCGCCCGCGGAAACGAAAGCCCGGCCGGGGGTGATCGCCCTGTACTTCGTTGCGGCCCTTCTTGTCATGCTCCTGGTCGTGGCCGTCTTCGCCAGTCAGAACGTCCACCTGGTCGACGTCAACCTGCTTGTATGGCGCTTCTCTTGGCCCCTGGGCGTCATCGTCCTGGCCGCGACGGCCGCCGGCGCCGTGGTGGTGGCCCTGTTGGGCCTTGTCCGCCAGGTCGGGCTCAGTCTCCGCATCCATGACGCTCGCGGCCGCCTTCGCAAGGCCGAGACCCAGCTCGAGTCGGCAAGGGGCGAGCTGGACAAGGCCAAGGCGGCTCTGTCCCGGAAGGAAGAGGAGCTCTCAGCGGCCCGGGACGAGATAGCGGCCCTCAAGGAGCAGCTCGAGGAGCTCCGGAAGCGTGCGGCCCCGGAGGAGCCCGTCGCGGCCGGTGCGGCTGAGGGAGGTCCGCCCCACGGTCCGGGAGCCCGCCGCGGCTAGAAGGTGGCGGGTGGCCCGCCCGCCGGCGGGGGCGGTCACCACCCTTTCCTCGGAGCTCGGGATATCCCGCATCCTGGCGACGGTCTTGGCCAACAGGGGCCTTGTCCGGACGGCTGACGCCAGGGCCTTCCTCGAGCGGCGTCCGGGGGCTCCGGACGACCCCTTCCTCCTGGAGGGGATGGACCGGGCCGTCACCCGCCTCCTGTCCGCACTGCAGAGCGGTGAGCGCATATGCGTGTACGGCGACTATGACGTGGACGGGCTCACGGCGGCGGCCGTCCTCGTCACCGTCCTCCGGGAGGCGGGGGCCTCTGTCACCTGGTACATCCCGTCCCGGACCGCCGAGGGCTACGGGCTCAACGCGGAGGCCCTCCGCCGCATCAGGGCCGGAGGTTCCGACCTCGTCGTCACCGTGGACTGCGGGACCACGGCCGTCGCCGAGGCGGCTCTGGCCCGTTCGCTGGGGCTCGGACTCATCATCACGGACCACCATACGCCGGGCCCCGTCCTGCCAGCGGCGGACGCCCTGGTGAACCCGAGAAGGGCCGGGAGCGGCTACCCCTTCGAAGACCTCGCCGGGGTCGGTGTCGCCTACAAGCTCAGCCAGGCTCTCACCGCCTTCCTCGGTCGGGCCGACGGGGACCGCCTCTGGCGAGGACTTGAGGACCTCGTGGCCCTCGGGACGGTGTGCGACGTGGTCCCTCTGACGGGGGAGAACCGCTTCCTCGTGTGGCGCGGCCTCGAACTCTTCTCGCCGCCGGCCCGGGTGGGTCTGGCGGCGCTCGGGGAGGTGGCCGGACTCGACGGTGCGGAGGCGACGACCCGGCACCTCGCCTTCGCCTACGGGCCCAGGCTCAACGCCGCGGGGCGCCTCGGCGACGCCGAGCGGGCCCTCCGCCTCCTCCTCACCCAGGACGAGGACGAAGCCCGGCGCCTGGCGGTGGAACTCGACCACGGCAACCGGGAGCGGCAGGCCCTTGAGGCGGCCATCCTCGAGGAGGTCGTCGAGCGGGTCGTGCGGGAGGTGGACCTCGAGACGGAGCGGGCCATCGTCCTGGCCGGTCGGGGATGGCACGAAGGGGTCATCGGCATCGTCGCCTCACGGGTGGTGGAGAGGTTCGCGCGGCCGGCCCTGCTGGTGGCCATCAACGACGGCGTGGGGCGCGGCAGCGGCCGCAGCGTCCCAGGCTTCGACCTCGTCTCGGCCTTGGCGGACTGTGCGGGCCATCTCCTGAGGTACGGAGGGCACCGGATGGCGGCCGGCTTCGAGATTGGCGAAGACGCTTTCGAGGGCTTCTGCCGCGATTTCCTGGCCCTGGCGCGCGAGAGGCTTGGGGACGACGACCTCGAAAGAGAACTCTCTGTGGACGCGGTCGTGGAGCCCGGCCTGCTGGCCGCGTCGGTCGAGGAGTTCGCCCGGGAGCTGGCCCTCCTCGAGCCGCACGGGACGGGCAATCCCGAGCCGGTCCTGGCCGTGGGTGGGGCGCGGTTCCTGTCGGTTCGGCCCGTCGGGTCCGGGGGTCGGCATCTGCGGGCCAGGGTGGCGGTAGGGGGGCGGGTCTTCGGCGCCGTCGGGTTCGGTCTCGGCGGCCGCGCGGCGGACCTCAGGGCGGTGGGCGGCCCGGTCCACATCGCCTTCCGACCCGCCTGGGACGAGTGGCAGGGCGAGCGGAGGGTCGAGCTCAGGCTTTTGGACGTCTCGGTCGAGGGTCCCGGACCGTAGGGGAGCCGGCCTCGGGCTAGACCGGGAAGAGCCGGTGGTCATGGGCGATGTTCTGCGATTTTTTTCGTGGTGGAGGGGTCCGGATTGCTGTCTTGTGAGGAGCTGAAAGCCAGGATAAGGGAGGTCCCGGACTGGCCGGAGCCGGGAATCAGCTTCAAGGACATCACGCCCCTGCTCAAGGACCGGGAGGCCTGGCGGGCGGCGGTCAAGCGCATGGCCGACCTCTGCCGGCCGTTCCCGGCGGAGGCCATCGTCGCCCCGGAGGCGCGGGGGTTCATCATGGCCTCGGCCTTGGCCTACGAGATGGGCCTCGGCTGGGTGCCGGTCCGGAAGAGGGGCAAGCTTCCGGCGGCCACCCTGGCCAGCGAGTACAAGCTCGAGTACGGGGCGGACGTCCTCGAGATCCACCGCGACGCCCTCAGGCCGGGAGAGAAGGTCCTGGTCGTCGACGACGTCCTGGCCACGGGCGGCACGGTGGCGGCAACGCTGGACCTTGTCCGTCAGCTCGGGGCCGAGGTCTCGGCTGTGGCCTTTCTCATCGAACTCACCTACATCCCCGGCCGCGAGAAGCTCGCGGACTACGAGGTCGTGTCACTGCTGAAGTACTAGCCCCGACCTAGCCCCTCACGAACGCGTTGGTCTTCTTCTCCCGACTCACGGTGGTGCGGGGGCCGTGGCCGGGGAGGACGACCGTCCGGTCGGGGAGGGCGTAGATGACCTCCCTGATGGACTTCTCGAGGGTGTCCCAGTCGCCGCCCGGGAGGTCGGTCCTCCCGACCGACCCGGCGAAAAGGGTGTCGCCCGAGAAGCAGAGGGAAGGGGCCTCCGGTTCGCGGTCGAGGACGAGGCACACGCTGCCGCGGGAGTGCCCCGGGGTGTGTCGGACGACGAACTCGAGGGTGCCGGCCTTGAGGCGGTCACCGTCGGCGAGTTCCCGGTCCGGAGTCACCCTGGCGGCACCGCCGGCCCCGGGCAAGAGTGCCGAGAGGCTTACCAGCGGGCTCT
>DPMO01000177.1 GCA_003541445.1 Clostridiales bacterium
GACGCCCCCGCCGGGTCCGTCTCGGCCCTCGAAGCCGAACTCCGTTCAGCCGGGGTCAGGACCTTCAGCGACCTGGCCGAGGCTCTGGGAGACCTGCAGCCCGACGTCCTCGTCGACTTCACCTCCGCCGAGGTCGCCCCGGACTACCTGCATTCGGCGCTCTCAGCCGGTGTCCCGGTCGTCTCCGGAACGACCGGCCTGGGCGAGTCCGTCCTCGCAGGGTTGAGGGAGACGGCCGAAAGGACGGAGCTCGGAGCAGTGGTCATCCCTAACTTCTCCCTCGGCGCCATGGTCATGGCCATCCTCGCCCGGACGGCCGCCCCCTACTTCAAAGCCGCGGAGATCGTCGAGCTGCACCATGACCGTAAGAAGGACGCCCCGTCGGGAACAGCCCTGGCCCTGGCCCGCACCGTCGCCGCCTCACTCGGGAAGGAGGCTCCGGACGAGCCCGAGTCCGCCGCCCCCCTCGTCGCCGCCGGCGACGAACGGTCCCCCGCGCGAGAGATGAAGACCGCGACGACCCACGGGGAGGCCAGGGGCCTGGACGTCCACGGCGTCCCGGTCCACAGTGTCCGCCTCTCCGGTCTGGTGGCCCACCACGAGCTCATCTTCGCCTCAGACGGAGAGACTCTCACGCTGAGACACGACTCTGTCAGCCGGTCCTCGTTCATGCCCGGGGTCCTCCTGGCCGTCAGGACCGTCCCGCGCCTCAGCGGCCTCGTGACCAGCCTCGAGGAGCTCATGAGCGTCGCGCGGGCCTGAAGGCCCGGCCCCGAGGCCCCGCCTCCGACCCTCTCTTCCGTCGTTTCACCGGCCCCCCGGCGACCACATACAGTAGAGATAGTGACGACCCTTGGCGAGACGACCAGCGGCCTGGGGGGCGGTTGCATGGGTGCGGCTCGACTTCGCGGATGGAAGTTCTGTCTCCTCGGCGGGGACCGGCGCCAGGACTACCTCGGCCGCCGACTGGCCCGCTCTGGAGCCGAGGTCTGGATCGTGCGGCGGCGTCCCCCCGGTTTCCCCGGTCTCCGCCATTCCCGCGCGAAGGAGCCGGCTCTGGACGGCGCCCGGGTCATCGTCTGCCCCATGGCCCCGTTCGGGCCCGACGGCCGGGTGTGGTCCGAGGACCCCGAGGACCGGCTCGTCCTGACAGAGAGTGACCTCGACCTTGCGGCCCGCCCTTCGCTCCTGTTCGCCGGCTCTTTCCCGGAACGGCTCGCCGCCGCCGCCGAGAAGGCCGGTTGTCGTCCGGTCGCCCTCAACGACATGGACGAGATGGCCATCCTCAACTCCGTGCCGACGGCCGAGGGGGCCCTCCTCATCGCCCTCGAGCGGACAACGGTCACCCTGCACTCCTCGAAGGCCCTCGTCCTGGGCTACGGGCGCACCGGTCAGACCATGGCCAGGACCCTCCTCGCCCTGCGGGCCCGCGTGACCGTCCTCGCGCGCCGGCCTGCGGCACGGGCCCGGGCGAGAGCGGACGGTTGCGAGGCCCTGCCCCTGGAAGAGCTGGGCGAGGCCCTCGCCGACGCCCGGTTCGTCTTCAACACCGTCCCGGCCCTGGTCCTCACCGCCGACACTCTGGAGCGGGCCCACCCGGACGTCATCATCATCGACCTCGCTTCAGCTCCCGGCGGGACGGACTTCGAGGCCGCCCGGAGGTTCGGGCTGACCGCGGTCCTGGCCCCCGGTCTCCCCGGTCGGGTCGCCCCGGAGACTGCAGGCGGCCACCTCGCCGAGGTGGTCACACGCATCGCCCTCCAGAGCCTCGCATCAGTGGAGGTGAGACCTTCATGAGTCTTCAAGGCAAGAGGATCGGAATCGGTGTCACGGGCTCGCACTGCACCATCGAGCGCGCCCTCCCCCATCTCGAACGCCTGGCCGCCGAGGGAGCCGACCTGCTGCCCATCGTGTCGGAGTCAGTGGCCACGACCACGACGCGGTTCGGAACCCCGGAGCACTGGCTCGGGCGGCTCCAGGAGATAACGGGCAAGAGGCCCCTGCACCGCATCGCGGACGTGGAGCCGATCGGCCCCCAGGCGCTGCTCGACGTCATGGTCGTCGTGCCCTGCACAGGGAACACCCTGGCGAAGATCGCCAACGGCATCACCGACACGCCGGTGGTGATGGCCTGCAAGGCGCATCTCCGGAACCTGCGCCCTGTGGTGCTGGCCATCTCGACCAATGACGGGCTTTCCATGAACGCCAAGAACCTGGGGTTGCTCCTGAATACGCGCAACGTCTACTTCGTACCCTTTGGGCAGGACAACCCGGCCGTCAAGCCGAATTCCTTGGATTCCGACCTCAGCCTCTTGGCCCCCACGATAGAGGCGGCCCTGTCGGGCAGACAGCTCCAACCCATCCTGGTCCAGCGGGTCGGCCGGCATCCGGACGCCGGCCGACCGTGAGGAGAGTGGCCCTTTGCCTGTGAACGTAGCCGTCGTCGGCGCCGCGGGCGCCGTGGGACGCAAGGTCGTCGAGATCCTCGAGGAGCGGGACTTCCCTGTGGGACGCCTGCTCCTCATGGCCACGGCCAGGAGCGCGGGCTCGACCATCCGCTTTCGCGGCCGGGACTACACCGTCCAGCCGGTCGCACCGGACCTCTTCGAAGGTGTCCACATAGCCTTCTTCGCCGTCCCGTCCCAGGTCAGCCGTGAACTCGCCCCGGAGGCCGTCAAACGGGGAGCCGTCGTCATCGACAAGTCCAACGCCTTCCGGAGCGACCCGTCGGTCCCGCTGGTGGTGCCTGAGGTGAACGCGGACGCCCTCACGGGACATCAAGGCATCGTCTCGAGCCCCAACTGCTCCACCATCCAGCTCGTCCTCGTCCTGAAGCCCCTCGACGACCTGGCGACGGTGAAGCGGGTCGTCGTCTCGACCTACCAGGCCGTGTCGGGGACCGGGCGCGAGGCCGTCGAGGAGCTGTTCACCCAGATGGAGCACGCCTTGGCCGGCCGCCCTCTCACCCCAGAGGTCTACCCGCACCCCATAGCCTTGAACGTCCTCCCTCACATCGACGACTTCGATCCCAACGGATACTCGAGGGAGGAGATGAAGCTTGTCAACGAGACCCGGAAGATAATGGACCGGCCGGACCTCGCCGTCTCGGCCACCACGGTGAGGGTCCCGGTGGAGGTGGGTCACTCCGAGGCCGTGTGGATCGAGACCGAGCGCCGCATACCGCCGGCCGACGCCCGGGCGGCCCTCGAGCGAGCCCCCGGTGTGGTCGTCGAGGACGACCCCGGCCGGGGCGTCTACCCCCTGCCGGTCCGGGCCGCCGGCCGCGACGAGGTCTTCGTCGGCCGCATCCGTGAGGACATCTCCCACGAGCGCGGGCTCGCTCTCTGGATCGTGGCCGACAACCTGCGCAAGGGAGCCGCAACGAACGCCGTGCAGATCGCTGAAGCGCTCATGGAGAGAGGCCTGACCGGATGAGAATCATCGTCCAGAAGTTCGGGGGCACTTCCGTGGCCACCCCCCAGCAACGAGAACTCCTTGCCGACCGCGTCGTCGAGGCGGTCGGTAAGGGGTACCGGACCGTCGTCGTCGTCTCGGCGATGGGACGCGCGGGAGACCCCTACGCCACAGACACTCTCATCCGTCTTCTGTCCGGGACCGGCGGCCAGGCCACGCCTCCCCGCGAACTCGACCTCCTGATGTCGTGCGGGGAGACGATCGCGGCCGTCGTCGTCGCCGCCGTGCTGAAGGGCCGGGGCCTGGACCCCATCGCCCTCACCGGGGGGCAGGCGGGCATCATCACCGACGCGAACTTCTCCGACGCCCGCATCCTCAGGGTCGAGCCCGAACGGATGCTGAGGCACCTGAAGGAAGGCCGGGTTGTCGTCGTCGCCGGCTTCCAGGGGGTGACCGACGGCGGAGACATAACGACTCTCGGCCGGGGCGGGAGCGACATCACCGCAGCGGCCGTCGGCGCCGCGCTGAAGGCGGAAGCCGTGGAGATCTACACCGATGTCGACGGGGTCAAGACCGCCGACCCCCGTATCGTTTCCGAGGCCAGGACCCTTAAGGTCCTGAGCTACCAGGAAGTCTCGCAGATGGCCTACGAGGGCGCCCGCGTCATCCACCCCAGGGCGGTCGAGATCGCCATGCGGCGGGACATCCCCATCCGCATCCTGTCTCCGGCGTCGTCAGGCCCCGGCACGCTGGTGACCCACAGCACGGACCTCGCGGCCGCCCCCTGGCCGGACGTCAAGGAAGGGCGCCTCATAACCGGAGTCACCCACATCCCCAACGTGGCTCAGATAAGTGTGACCCAAAGGCCGGGGTCGTCCGAGCCGGACGCCTCCCTCCGCGTCTTCGAGACCCTCGCCGAAGCCGGCATCTCGGTGGACCTCATCAGCGTCTCTCCGGGAACCCAGGTCTTCACCGTAGCCCAGGACCAGGCCGAGAAGGCCGCGGCAATCATCGAGGACCTGGGCTATGAGGTCTCCGTCCTACCGGACTGCGCGAAGGTGACCATTGTCGGCGCACGGATGAGGGGCGTACCGGGAGTCATGGCCAAGGTCTCCCGCGCGCTCACCAAGGCGCGTATCCCCATCCTTCAAACGGCCGACTCACATCTCACCATCTCCTGCCTGGTCAGGCAGACCGACATGGAGGAGGCCATCCGAGCCCTGCACCGCGAGTTCGGCCTTGACGGCACCGACGGGGCAAGCCCAGATAAGCCAGATAAGGAGGTCGACTCATGAACAAGCCGCGGACCAAGGCTGTCGCCGAATGGGGCCGGGTCATAACGGCCATGGTCACCCCCTTCGACGCAGGCCTGGCGCCGGACTACGGCCAGGCGGCCCGGCTCGCCCGCCACCTCGTGGACAGCGGCACAGACGCCGTGCTGGTGGGCGGGACGACAGGGGAGTCTCCGACCCTCACCGACAACGAGAAGCTGCGCCTGATCGAGGCGGTCCTCGACGCCGTCGGGGACCGGGCGCCGGTCCTCGCCGGAACGGGGACGAACTCGACGGCGGCCAGCGTCACCCTCACCCGGAAGGCGGAAGCCCTGGGGGTCCACGGGGTGATGCTCGTCGTCCCCTACTACAACAAGCCGCCGCAGGCCGGGCTCATCGAGCACTTCCGGACGGTGGCCTCGGAGACGAAGCTGCCGGTGATGGTCTACAACGTGCCCGGGCGCACGGGGGTCAACATGACCCCCGAGACGATGGCTGTCCTCAGCGAGGTCCCGAACATCGTCGCCTTGAAGGAGGCCGGGGGCAGCGCGGACCAGGCCGCGCAGATGGTGAGGGCTGTCGGCGGGCGGGTCAGGGTCTACAGTGGAGACGACAGCCTGACCGTGCCCATGATGTCCGTCGGGGCCTTCGGCGTCGTCAGCGTGGCCTCACACGTCGCCGGCCCGCTGGTGGCCGAGATGGTCGCCGCCTTCGCCGACGGAGAGGTGAGTAAGGCGGCCGACCTCCACCTCCGGCTCCTGCCGCTCTTCAAAGCGCTCTTCCTCACGACCAACCCGATACCGGTCAAGGCCGCCCTCCGCCTCCAGGGCTTCGACGTGGGCGACCCGCGACCGCCCCTCGTGGCGGCGACCCCGGCTCAGGTCAAGGCCATCAGGGAAGCCATGGTCGAGTCCGGCGTCGAGGTCGAGCGCTAGACCGGGGTAGCAGGGCGGCCGCGCGGCCCGCCCCTGAGACGCCCGAGGGTCAGGGCCGCCCCCCGGTGGGGTCCTCTCCGGCGCCGGGAGGACCGGTGCGCCCGGAGAACCCTCCGGTGTGCCCGAAGCCCCCGCGGCCGCGCGACGTCTCCTCTAGGGTGTCGACAGGTTCGAGCTCCGCCCGGCAGACAGGGGAGATCACGAGCTGGGCCACCCGGTCGCCCCGGCTCACGGTGAAAGGCTCGTCACCCAGGTTCACCAGGAGGACCCGGACCTCGCCGCGGTAATCCGAATCGATGGTGCCCGGGGAGTTCAGCACGGTGACCCCGGCCCGCACCGCCGGACCGCTCCTAGGTCTGACCTGGCCCTCGTACCCCTCCGGTATCTCCAGCCTGAGCCCGGTCGGGATGAGGGCTCTCCCGCCGGGAGGCAAAACGACCGGTTCGCGGTTGGCCGCGAACAGGTCCATCCCGGCCGAACCGCGGGTCATGTAGGTCGGAAGGGGCAGGTCCTCGGTTCCGGGCTCGCGGGCCACCTTCACGGCGACCCTCCGCGGCTCGGAGGCGGAGTCCCGAGTCCTTTTCAACAACCGCCCCCCTCCGCGAAGGCCGCCCGGAGTTCGTGCTCCGGAGGGAGTCCTTCCGGCCCCACCACGGCCAGCCCCGTCAGGTCCGAGTCGAGCACCCGCCGGGCAACCCCGGCCAGGCTCTCCGCGGTCACCGCATCCACGCGTCGGGCGAGCTCGTCAGGGCTGATGATGCGGTCGAGAAGCAGGAGCGACCGGCCCAGACGGCTCATCCGGTTGGCCGTGTTCTCAAGGCCGAGGAGCACGGCCGCTTTGACCTGGTCCTTGGCCCTCTGGAGCTCCTCCGGGGTCACCGTTCCCGAGGCTATGTCCCGGACCTCCCGGCCCATCAGGGACAGGACCTCCAGGAGGTTGCCGGGACTGACCCCCGCGTACAGACCGAGAAAGCCGGTGTCCGAGAACGGGCAGGCGTAGGCGTAGACGGAGTAGGCCAGCCCCCGCTCCTCCCGCACGGCCTGGAAGAGTCTTGAACTCGACCCGCCCCCGAGCACTCCGGCCAGGAGGTGGAAGTCGTAGACGGCGGGGTCGGCCATGGACACGCCCCGGAAGCCGAGGCACACGTGGGCCTGCTCGATGGACTTGGCTCTTCTCCGGTACCCGCCGGTGAAGGTCGGCCCGGGCCCCCGGCTGAGACGGCCGCCCTCCGGCATCGGGCCGAAGTAGCGCCGGACCAGTCTGATACCTTCTTCGACCTCGACGTTGCCGGCCAGAGCCACCACCACCGCCTTCTGCCGGTACTGCTCGGCGTGGTAGGTCCTGACCTCCTCCGGGGTGATGGCGGAGACGGCCTCCTCGCTGCCGATGACGGGGCGCCCGAGCCCGTCGTCACCCCACACGGCCTCGGCCAGAAGGTCCCCGACAAGTTCGTCGGGGCTGTCTTCGCACATCTTGATCTCCTCGAGGATGACCCTCTTCTCCTTGGCCAGGTCGTCCGGGTCGAGGCGCGGGTGGAGGACCAGGTCGGAAAGGAGGTCCAGCGCCTTCTCGAGATGGATGTCGAGGACCTTGACGTAGTAGCAGGTGTATTCCTTGGAAGTGTAGCCGTTGAGGAGCCCGCCGATGGAGTCCACGTCCTCGGCGATGCGCCGGGCCGAGCGCCTCAGGGTCCCCTTGAAGAGCAGGTGCTCGAGCACGTGCGAGACGCCGCCGAGCTCTCGCGGCTCGTGGCGTGAACCGGCTCTCACCCATACCCCGACCGACACCGAACGGACGTAGGGGATCGTCTCGAGGACCACCCGCAGTCCCCCCGGCAGGAGGTCGAAGGCCCACGTCTCGGCCTCCGCGGGAGGCCCCGCCGCCGCAGGGCGGGAGCGGTCCCGACACCGTCTGTTCACGGGGCGGCCTCCTCTCCCGCGGCCCGGTCCTTCCAGGCCCGGTGCCTCAGCCCCTTGAGCCGGTCGAGGTCTACCGCCCGCTCCCGGTCGCCGCCGGGGGTCTCGAGGATGAAGGGACACCCCCGCAGGAACGGCTCGGCGAGCAGGGCACGGAAGCCCTCGGTCCCGATGGTCCCGCCTCCGACGTGCGCGTGCCGGTCGCGACGGGACCCCGCCGGGGCCACGGAATCGTTCACGTGCACCACCCGCACTCTCTCCCGTCCGAAGAGCGAGGCCGCCAGCCGGGCGAACTCCCGCACTCCCTCTCTCGAACCCAGGTCGTAGCCTGCCGCATGGGCGTGGCAGGTGTCCAGACACGCACCGACCCTCTCCGGGAAGTCCTCCTCCAGGCGGCCCACGAGCAGGGCCAGCTCCTCGAGGTCCGCCCCGAGCTCCCGGTCCTGGCCAGAGGTGTTCTCGAGGAGGAGCCGGACCGACGCCCCCCGGGTGTCGGCGGCCTCGAGCGCCCGCCCGACCGACCCCAGGGCGAGCTCGAGGGCCTCCTCCCGCCCGACCCCCTGGGCCGGCCGCCCGAGGTGGGTGACGACATACGGGGAACCGAGGAGAGCCGCCCTTTCCATCTCCTCGGCGAGGGTCTGCACGGCGTACTCCCGCAGCCGGTCGTCTTTCGACACCAGGTTGACGAAATAGGGGGTGTGGATGACGAGCGGGTGGATGCCTGAGGCGTCGAGGGCGTCGCGCATCGCGGCGACCTCTTCGGGTGTCAGAGGGCGCGCCCGGCCGCCCCGGGGACTGCGGGAGAAGACCTGGACGGTCTCGCAACCGAAATCCCGGGCCCGCTCGGCCATGCGCGCCAGACCCCCGGTGATGGACACGTGCATACCGAGGCGCGGCCACGGCCCACGGTCCCGTTCCGGGCTTTCCGCGCGGCCGTTGCTCCGGTCAGACATGACAGGTCCTTCCGAGCTCAAGCCTTACCTAGCTTCCCGACCCGCGGGGGGAGCCGTTCCCCCGGCCTCCACGGTCGCCCCGCCCGGAGCCGCCTTTCCCGCCCTTGCCGCGGCGCCTGGAGCCGCGCGACCGTTTGCTCCGGCGCCCTCCGTCCGGACGGTCGCCCGGGCGCCCGCCGCCGGAAACGGCTTCACCCCGGGCGCGGCGTTCCTCCTCCAAGGCCTCCCGACGGGAAAGGTTGACCCGGCCGAGGCTGTCGATATCGGTGCACTTGACCAGTATCTCGTCCCCGACCTTGCAGACGTCCTCGGTCCTCTCGACCCGGCCCAAGGCCAGCTTGGAGATGTGGACGAGGCCTTCCTTGCCCGGCAGGACCTCCACGAAGGCCCCGAAGGGGGTCACCCGCGTGACCCGCCCGCGGTATATCTTGCCGACCTCGACCTCGCGGGTGATGTCCTCGATCATCTTGACGGCCCGCTCCGTGCCCTCCCGGCTCACGCCGGCGACGAAGACACGGCCGTCGTCCTCGATGTCTATCTCGGTGCCGGTCTCGGCGATGATGCGGTTGATCACCCTGCCGCCCGGGCCGATGACCTCCCTGATCTTGTCCGGGTCGATGTGGAGGATGACGATTCTCGGAGCATAGGGCGACAGTTCCGGCCTCGGCTCGGGAATGGTCTCCAGCATCTTGTCCAGGATTGCTAGCCTGGCCTTTCTCGCCTGCTCGAGGGCGTGGCTCATGACGGCCCGGTCCAGGCCGGTCGTCTTGATGTCCATCTGGATCGCCGTCACTCCGGCCCGCGTGCCGGCGACCTTGAAGTCCATGTCGCCGTAGAAATCCTCGACCCCCTGGATGTCGGTCAGGACCACGAACCTGTCGCCTTCCTTGATGAGACCCATGGCCACGCCGGCCACGGGCTCCTTAATGGGGACGCCGGCGTCCATGAGGGC